>JAFGIE010000263.1 GCA_016929775.1 Anaerolineae bacterium | reverse complement strand
ACGAGCACGAGCACGCGCATCCGCACGAGCACAGTCACGTCCACGAGCACGCCCACGATCACGCGCACAGCCCTATCCACCAAGATGATACACCGCAAGAGGGAGGTGTGCACCACCACCATCCCGGGGTCGGCGCGCGCGTTCTGTACGTGGACTGCTTTGCCGGCGCGAGCGGGGATATGTTGCTCGGTGCGCTACTCGACGTGGGACTCGATCTGGAGGCGCTGCAGGCCGAACTGGGCAAGATGGCGCTTGACGGGTACGCTCTAGAAAAGGTGCGCAAGCAGGACCACGGGCTGAGCGGGACCAAGCTGCACGTGCACGATACCCTGGAGGCCTATCCAGCCCGGCACCTGCACGACATCCGTGAGATCGTGGAGGGGAGCACGCTCGCGGAGGGGGTGAAGCGGCAGAGCATGGCGGTGATCGAGCGGTTGGGGCGCGCAGAAGCCTCGGTGCACGGCGTGCCGCTGGAAGAGGTGCACTTTCACGAAGTCGGGGCAGTGGACACGATCGTCGACGTGGTGGGATTCGTCGCCGGGCTCCAGCTCCTGGGCGTAGAGCAGGTGTACGCCTCTGCCGTACCGTTGGGGAGCGGCACAATCCAGACCGCACACGGGCGCCTGCCCGTGCCCGTGCCGGCGACGCTGGCGCTCCTGGCATCGGCGGGCGCGCCGACGGTGCCGCATCCAGCCGAGACCGAGATCGTCACGCCCACCGGTGCGGCGCTGCTGGCACAGCTTGCCATCTTTGCGCGCCCGCCGATGCGCGTGCTGCGCGTCGGCTATGGCTTTGGCGACAAGCAGTTCGCGTGGGCGAACGGGGTGCGGGTCTGGTTGGGCGACCTGCAGGGCACGGACGGCTACCATCGGGACAGGGTGGTAGAGGTCGAGTGCAACCTCGACGACGTGACCGGGGAGACGCTGGGCTACACGATGGAGCGGCTCTTTGAGGCAGGCGCGCTGGACGTGTGGTTCACGCCGATCCAGATGAAAAAGAACCGTCCCGCCGTGCTGCTCTCCCTGCTCGCGCCTGAGGACAGGGTGGACGCGCTCTCGATGATCCTGATGCGCGAGACCTCGACCCTGGGCGTACGGCTCTTTCCGCCCGCCCACCGGCTCAAGGCGGATCGCCGCATGCGCGAGGTCGAGACCCCGTGGGGTCGGGTGCGGGTCAAGGAAAAGTGGCTGGACGGTCGCCGCCTCGCCGCCTCGCCCGAGTACGAGGACTGCGCACGCTTGGCGCGTGTGTCGGGCGAGTCGCTCGTGACCGTGATGGGCGTGGCGCGCCAGGTCGCGGAGCAGTCGGCGTGATCGATGTCGGCGTGTCGGTCGTGAACTGGAACGTTCGCGACTTGCTGGCGGCTTGCCTGCGATCGGTGACTGCCGCGGCAGCGTACGCGGGGCTGCAGGTCGAGACGTGGGTCGTGGACAATGCCTCGCACGATGGCAGCGCCGACATGGTGGCGCAGGCGTTCCCAGACGTACGGCTGATCGCCAGCGACCAGAACCTGGGCTTTGGCGGCGGGCAGAACCTGGCGATGGCGGCGATGGGGTTCGACCAGGTGCCCGTGCCGGCGGGATCGCGCCCGCCACGCGCCGACGTGACTGCGCGCCCGCGCTACGTGCTGGTTCTGAACCCCGATACGCTGGTGCACGAGCGCGCACTGGCGGACATTGTGCGGTTCATGGACCATGAGGCGCGGGCGGGCGTGTGTGGCCCGCGCCTGCGCTACGAGGACGGTCGATTCCAGCACGCGGCGTACCGCTTTCCCTCGCTGGCGCAGACCTTTCTCGACTTTTGGCCGATCAACTGGCGCCTGACCGAGTCACGCCTGAACGGGCGGTACGCACGCCGCCTGTACGACGAGGGGCGCCCTTTCCCGATCGACCATCCCCTCGGCGCAGCGATGCTCTTTCGCCGCGAGACGATCGTCGAGACGGGGGGTTTTGATCTCGACTATCACATGTACGTGGAAGAGATCGACTGGTGCCGCCGGGTAAAGGACGCAGAATGGGGGATCTGGTGCGTGCCGAGCGCCGAAGTGGTGCACTATGAGGGGCAGAGCACGCGGCAGGTGCGCCCGCAGATGGTCGTCGCGCTGTGGCGGAGCCGGTACATCTACTTTCGCAAGCACCATTCGCGGCTCTTCCGGTGGCTTGCCAGGTGCACGATCCGCGCTGGCATGCGCGCCAAGATCCGGCGCACGTTGCGTGCGGCGTCGGAGGGCGCGTTGCCGCCAGCCGACGCCGAAGCGCTGGTGGGCGCCTACCGCGATGTGATCGCGATGTAGCTATCCTGCGCCTGCCAGGGCGACCAGCCACTGGGCGATCGCGCCGGCATTGAGACCACCGAGCACGATCGCGGTGGCGGCAGCCCCGGCGACGATCTCGAGCTCGGGCGTGCTCTGCACGTCTGCGTACGGGCCCGCCCACAGGGCTGTCATCCAACGCACCCCCAGCACCCACGCCGTCAGCTGCCCCGCAGCTGCCGCGATCAGTGGCCCGATGTATCCCTCGCGCAGCAGACCTCCGTAGAGCTGGATCTGCACCGTCGCCCCCAGGAGGGGCAGCAAGCCGACCAGGTTGAGCAAGCCGACGCTCAGCGCCGCGCGCAGCCAGGGCGAGGATGGGCCCAACCCGCCGGGATGCGGCGGGGCGGCGACGCCAGCCCACAGGCAGGCGCCCGTGAGCGCAAAGCTGCCGATCGCCAGGTAGAGCGCCGGACCGGAGCTGTCGCCCGGGAGGAGCGTGTGCAGGATCAGGGTGCCCGCCTGCGCCGTCACGATCCCGGCTAGCGCGGGGCGCCCTCGCCCGGCGGCGAGCGCGCGCCCGTAGCCATACACGACGCTGATCGCCCCGAGCCAGGCGATGAGTTGCCTGCCCTGCAAGGGCCACGCCTGAGCGAGGCGGCTCAGCATGGCGAGCGCCGCTTGCGGCGCGAGCACGCCGGCGAGATAGCTCTCGCTGACGCTGAGGCGCGCCAGGTTGCCGGCGATCCAAGTGTGAAAAGGCGCCAAGCCGATCCCGAGCCCCAGACCGGCGAGCAGCAGGCCCTGTCCTGCGACCGCCAGTGGCTTGGTCGCACCGTCGGCTGCCTGCAGCGCAATGACGTCCGTTCGCAAGCTCCCGCTTGCGCCATACATCAAGACGACGCCCAGGCACAGGGTGGCGAGGCCGACCGCACTCAGCACAAAGTAGGTCCAGCTCACAGCGGGGCGCATGAGCGCGCCCAGGGCTGCGGCAAAGACGGCGAGGCCCAGCACCGCGGGCAGCATGTGCGTGGACTGGGCGACGACCACGACGCCTGCAACGGCATACAGGATCAGGGCAAAGCGCGGGGCACGCGTCCTGCGGGCGTTCCCCAGCTCGAGCAAGACGGCGAACCCTCCCGAGGCGCAGGCGAAGAGCACGCCAGGCATCGTTCTGCCGTCGAGGGCTACCATGCCCTGCAGAGAGGCGCTTTGCCCGCTCAGGACCACGATCGTGGTCAGCGCCGGCGCGACGACGGTCGCAGCGATCGCGATCCAGGCGGCGAAGCGCCCAGAGGCGCGTCCGCGCCCGGCAAGCGAGAGGGCCAACGCAGCGCTGACTAGGGTCAACAGCGCGCCGAGCGGAAGGAGTGGGGGGGATGTCAAGGGCTCACTCCCTGCGGCCAAAAGCCAGGCGCCGGGACAGCGACCGGACGGGGGCGCGGTGCGGAGGTCCAGTTCCAGGCAATCGGCGGGGGGTCGGCGCGGGCGGCGCCCGCGATGGGACCCAGCATGTCGAGGTCCCGCTCGACGCGTTCTACGGCGTCTTCGAGCACGCGGTAGACCGTCGGCCCGATCGGGTCGGAGATCAGGGTCGGGTAAAGGCCGAGCAAGACGATCAGCACCGGCAGCGCAAGGGCAACCAGGGCCTGCTGGGTGTGCAGTCCCTGGCGCGTCCTTGCTTCGCGCCGCCAGGCACGAAGCAGCGCGGCTTGGCACAACAAGACGCCCGCCAGGATGGCAATGCGTTGGATCCAGTCCCCGGCATCGCTGGAGGTGAGCCATTCGCCGCCGATCGCCTGTACCAGCAGCGTTGCGAGCCCGAGCGCGCCCACCGTTCCCGGTATGCCCACGCCAGAGAGAAAGGCGAGCGCGATGCCCAGGTGGCTCCACTGCGGCGCGAAACGCGCTGCCGCGGCAGGGCGATCCTCTCCCCGGGCCTCGCCGAGCAGGAGTAGCGCCGCGCTGGTCAGGCTGCACGCGAGGAGGTGCAGGAGGGCGCCGTGCAGCCCCGCATCCTCCATGGCAAAGACGCCGGCGATGACAAGGCCCCCCTGGGCGACCCGCCAGTAGGCCACGGATGCGGAGAGTGTGTCTTGGCCCAACGCGACAAGCGCTCCGTAGAGCAGCCCCACGACTCCGGCGACAGCGATCGCCGGGCCAAAGCGCGTCGCGGCGAGCGGGAAGAGGGGAACGCAGAACCGGATCAGCCCGTAGCCGCCGAGGTTGAGCAGTATGCTCCCCAGCAGCGCGCGCAGGGTGACCGGCAGCGAACGGCTCGCCGCCGGGTACCAGAGGTGAAGGGGAAATGCAGCCATGGTCAGGCCACACACGCCGACCAGGACCCAGAACATCCACACCTGTGCGCCCCACGGGATCGGCGTCGCCGTAAGCGTGGGCAGGTCGAGGCTCATCCCGCGCGAGGCAAAGCCGACGATCACGGCGAGTGCGGATACCGCTACGAGCGCCGTGACGGCGGCGAGCCAGCGCGCAGCGGCTGACCCCTGCGCGGCGCTCTCGCGGCTGACCAGGTAGGTCGTGGCGAGCAGCGCCGCGACCCAGAAGCTGAGCAGCGCTGCCAGGTCAAGCGCGCAGAATGTGCCGAGGAGGGCTGACTCGAGCAGCAGCACGCCAAGCGTCCTCTCCCTCGCGCCCGGCTGCTCCGGTCGACCGACCCAGTCGTAGATCATGAACAGGGGGACGAGGAACGTGGTGAGCAGGACAAGGTGCAGGCTGATCCCGTCGACGCCGAGGTAGTAGTTCAGCCCGAGCGCATCCAGCCAGGACCACGGTCCATCGACAAACTGGACGCTTCCAGTCTCGTCGTCCAGCCATCCCATCGGCAGGAACAGGGCGACGAACAGGGCTGTGGCGGCGGTGAGCAGGGCCACCCAGCGCGTCGCGTCGGGCCTGCTGCGCGGCACGAGGAGGCCGATCCCGGCGCCGAGGAGGGGCAGAGCGACGACGATGGTCAGGAGCGGGAACCCGCCAAGCTGATTCATCCAACCCTCACTTTGCGAGGACCAGGTACGCCAGAATGATGGCGGTCCCCAGCACGAACGTGAGGACCGAGAGCGAGAGCGCTGCGCCGGTGGGCGGATCCTCTCGCCCACGTAGGGCGAGCGCGCGCTCGATCAGCGCCGCCACCTGCCGTTCGGCGCGGGCTATGGCGGCGGTCAACTGCGCCGTAGGGCGCAGCAACAGGCGTTCGCAGCCCCGATCCAACTGGGACAGAGCGGGGGACGTCGACGGACGCGCGGGTGGCACGATCAGCCAGCCGGCGGCGATCCCGAGGAGCGGGATCCCTGCCGCCATGGTGAGCCAAGCCCAGCCAGGCGGGGGCGATGGCTCGCCGAACAGCGGGGCGAGGAATGTGGCGAGCGGCGAGGGCGAAAGCAGGGCAATGCCCCCATACAGCGCCAACCCGCCCAGCGCTCCCCACGCAGCGGGTGCGGGGCGTCCGCAGCGCGTCCGGTCGCGCCACGCCCCGCGGAGCGCGCGCCCTGCCGCGCCGGCGACGAGCAGCGCGGCGAGTAGGACGACGTATGGCGCCAGGCCGACGCTTGCCGTCGCCGCGGTGATCTGCGCATAGTAGGACAGCCCGGGCAAGGGGGCAAGGCCCGCGAGCCCCACGAGGGCGACCGCAGCCAGCCAGGGCGCGGCGCGCGATGGCTCGCCCTGATCGGGTAGCGCGGGCGCAGAGAGCTCGACGAGCGCCCCCAGGACGATCGACGCCGGCAGAAAGGCCATGCTGACTGCCGGGGCGCCGACCCCGAGCGCCAGGAACGAGAGACCGACGTGCGATCGGTAGAGCAGGCGCCCAGCCGGTGGGGAGGCTGGAGCGACGACCCCCCACAGCGCAGAGAGCAGCGCCAGCGTTGCGCCCACCCAGGCGAGGAGCGCGGGCAGGACGGGCGTCGCCGCGATCAGGGCAGCCATGCGCGCGACCAAGTACAAGCCGGGCAGGGCGGCGGCAGTCGCCGTAAGCGCCGCAAGTGGCGGATGCGGCGAGCCCGCCTGTGGGTCCGGATCGAGCAGGAACAGGCTCGCGCGCAGCAGGATGCTCGCACAGAGCAGGGCGCCGAACGCCGCGACCTGGGCGGGCGGGACCACAGACAGGCCCCATTCGGGGGCTAGCGAGGTCAGGTCGAGCAGAGAGGTCGAGCTCCAAGTCACACTGGCGAGCGCCCAGGCAGTCAGGAGGGAGAGATCGGCGAGCAGGTGCAGGGCTAGGGCACAGCGACGCGCGCCCGAGCGAGGACCGCCTGTCTCGTCGCCGGAAGGGGGCATGCGCAGCAACCACCCGCTCAGCGCCCATCCCAGGGCGAGAAAAAGGAGGTCCTCTGCCGCCAGCGATGCCAGCAGGGCAAAGGTCACGCCGTTCAGGCGCGCCAGGAGATAGGGACGGCTGGGCCCGTCTGGCGTATGGCGGGCAGCGTGCACGTGGACGAACCAGGCGACCAGGAGAACGGTCGCCGCGCACAGCGTGGAGAGCGCGTCGATGCGCAGCGCCCAGGGCGCCTCGACAAAGCGGCTGCCCGCCCAGACTTGGTACCACGTGAACGCCTTCGGCCTGCCGACCAGTCCAGGCGCCATGCCAGCCCCGATCAACATCGGCAGGGTCACCACGATCGCTGCGGCGATCGCGCCACACGCGATCCAGCCCTGCACGCGCCGCGCCAGGCGGGCGCCAAGCAAGGCGTTGAGCAGCGCGCCCGCCAACGGGAAGAGGAGCAGCAGCCATTCATAGTAAGCAAACATAGCGATCCCCTCACACCTTGTCGCCCGATCGGCGCACGGCGAGGCGAGCGACGAGCGCCAGACCGCCGACCAGCTCGACCGCAGAGACGGCGATCAGCGTCAGGAGCAGGAACCTGCCCTCCCAGTCCTGGTGGTGACTGGTCAGGGCGGCGACGGATAGGTTGACCCCCTGCAGCGCCAGCTCGAGGCCCAGCAGGACGATCGCGCGTTCCCGGCGCACTGCCACGACGAGCAGGCCGAGGACAAAGAGCGTCGCGCCAAGCGCCAGGTAGTGCAGCGGCGTGATCACGGCTCTCCTCGCTCGTGCGCGTCCTCCGCCTCGGGGTGGCGCCGGACGCGCACGCCCAACGCGGCGACGGCAAGCAAGAGACAGATCAGCAGGACCGGGACCAGGTAGGCGAGGGCCATCTGTTGGCCCAAGGCGAACAGGTAGCTGCCGCGGCTCGCCCACACCGGCGGAAGAGCCAGGGCGGGCTTGCTTACCTCGCCCCGCGCGAGAGCGAGCAGGACGATCGCCAGGAGGGGCGCAACGGCGATCCCGTGGCGGGCGATCCGGCGCAGGCGGGGCGGACGTGCGCCGCCGGGGAGGGATGCCAGCAGCAGGACGCCGCCGAGCCCGACGCCAAGCGCAGCCTGGGCGGCGGCGAGATACCGGAGGTCGAGCAGACCGTGGAGCCCGGCGACGGCTGCCGCACAGACCAGGAAGGCGCTCGCGGCGTGCACGATGCGGTGTGCGAAAAGTATCCCGAGCGCGCCTGCGACTGCCAGCGACGCCAACGCTAGGAACAACAGGGTGATGATCACGCCTTGCCCTCCCGGTCACCGCGACCCGCCGCGCCGGTCAGCGCCAGCGCATCGACGGGGCAGACGTCGGCACAGATCCCGCAGCGCATGCAGCGCGCCTGCTCCACGGCGATCGCGATCTGCGGGCGCTCGCAGTCCACGTGGATGCATTGCATGGGGCACGCCTCCACGCACGCAGCGCAGCACGTGCAGCGCGTCCTGCCCCCGCTATCGCGCACCAAGCGGGGCACGCCGCGCAACCCCATCGCCGCGCGGGAGGGTCGCTGAACAGGCACGAGGGCGCGGCGGAGGACCGTGTATGCCGCCCGCGTGGCTTGCAGCAGCTCCTGCCATTGCGCCGGACGCCTCACCGCGGGATCCCTTCTCGCGCCAGGCTGCCGCGACGTGGCACGGCGCCTACGCACAGAACTGGCGATCGACCGCAACCGGTGTGCGCTATCTTCATCGCAGCACGACCAATGCGACCGTGAGCAGCAGGTCCATTGCCGCGAGGGGGACGTAGACCAGCCACACCCGCCGCGCATGGCCCTGGTAATCCGCCGCCGGCGCGCTCGCCGCGAGCCAGGTGTGGAGGGCGGCGAGCGCGCCCGCCTTGATTCCGGTGTAGGCGACTCCGAGCAGGGGGAACCGGTCCACGAGCGGACCTCGCCATCCCGCGAAAAAGAGCGCCGCCGCCAGCAGGTCACGGTCGAGTGCGGTCCATCGCCATGCAAGGGGACGTCTCGGCTCTGCGGATGGCGGCGCGCCGGGCGCGCAGCCGATCCAGACGATCGCCGCCACGGGCTGCGTGAGGGCGAGCCACCCCAACTCGGCCCAGTGTGTGCGCGCGCCGATCAGGTCGCTCAGGCGTAGGCTCGCGCCGGCGCCCTGGCTTGCCGCACCGTGCGCGATCAACAGGACGCTCGCCACGAGCAGCACGGGCGCAGCGCAGCGCACTGCGCCGTGCGCTCGCTCCTGGGTCAACGCGGGACGGAAGGGAGGGCGGCGCGCGGGGATCGAGAGCAGCGCCTCGGCGGTCCACAGTGCGGCGAGCGCCACCAGAAGCCCGCTCTCGGGGTCTGGGAAGAGGCCCAGCCCGATTGCACCCTCGTCCGGGAACAGGGGTCCCGAGAGCGGGATCACGGCGCCTGCCAGGAGGGCGGCGAGCGCAGCCAAGGCGTGTGTCGCGCGCAGGGGCACTGTGCGCCGGGCAAAGAGGGACACAGGTCCACGACCTTGCAGGTGCGCCAGGACCGATCGCCCGATCCAGTCGTGCAGTACGCCCAGGACCAGGTAGGCGACAAGCCACGCCGCTGCGCGGAGCCAGGGAGACACATTCATCGTGCCGCCTCGCACGCGGAGAGGTCGAGGCTGTCGATCAGCAGCGCGAGCTGGTCGACGGGCAGCCCGCTGACCATGTAGGGCAGGGCCGATAGGGCAGCGAAGGAGGGACCGCGGACGTGTACGCGTAGCCCCTCTGCGCCACCGGCAGCCACGAGCATTCCCAGCTCGCCGCGTGGGCCCTCCACGCCGGCATAGACTGCGTCGCAAGGCAGGTCGGGCGGCAGGTCTCGTGCATCGATCGCCCTGATCGGACCGGGAACCAGGCGGGATAGGCACTGCCGGAGCAGGTCGAGGCGGCCACGCAGCTCCCGGCGGCGCACGTCGGTGCGCGCCCACGCATCTCCACCGTAGGCAATGGGCAGCTCGACGGAGAGCGCGTCGTATGCCGCATAGGGGAATGCCGATCGCACGTCGTAAGGGATGCCGCAGGCGCGCAGCGCGGGTCCGGTTATGCCCAGCCCGACCGCCGTGCCGCGATCGATCACGCCTACGCCCTCCAGGCGACGCTGGATGCCGCTGTGTCCGGCGAGGAGCGCGTCGAGGTCCTCCAGCAGGGCTGTCAGGTCGGCGACGAGGTCGCGCGTGTATGCCACAAGGCCCTCGGGGGCGTCACCACGCAGACCGCCGATCGCGATCACGTCTGGCATGATCGGGTTGCCGCCCAGCCACTGGAACAGGTCGAGGATGGCTTCGCGGGCGCGCAGGGCGTACGCCGGTGCGGCGAACGCCGGACCGGCCAGGTTGGAGAGCGCCTTGGCGAGCCAAGAGAGATGCGAGCTGGTGCGCTGCAGCTCGGCGTACAGCGCGCGCAGCAACTGGGCGCGCGGAGGGACCTCGATGCCGAGGAGCCGCTCGATCGCGAGCGCGTAAGCCAGATCGGCAGCCATGGCGGAGTACGCGTCCAGGCGGGCGGCGATGCGTGTCCCGTAGCGGTAGTCGCCGCGCGCAATCCGCGCGCCAACGCCGACGTGGAGCAGCGAAAGGTGCGGCGTGGCGCGCACGACCTGGTTCCCGTCGCACTCGACCTCGATCTCCAGCCCGTCCACGCCGGATGGAAAGCGCGTCCCCGAGGCGAACGAGCGGTGCCATCCCACGTCCACTGCCCGGGGCGCTGGCGCGTGGTCCTCGCACACGAGGGGCGTGGGGTTTGGGTGCGCGCGAAAGCGCACGTCCGACAGGTCCTGCGCCTCGCGCTCGGCCCAGTTCGCGGCGGGCCATACAAAGGCGACGCTGTCGACCGGGGGATCGCCGTGCGCGACGGCTATGCGCAGGCGCAGGCGCCGGCGATGGCTGAGCGATGCGATCTGGTAGCGCACGTACGCGCCATCGGGCACGATCGCCAAGAGGAGGTCATACCGACCTTCTGGTTCGTCGCGCAGCAGCTCGCAGACGCGGCGCACGTGCGCGGCGGGCACCTCCAGGACCACGCCATCTGGAGCGGTCGATCGCGCCACGTGGACGGCGGGCGGGCCGACGGCGAGCGCACGCACGATGCCGGACACACTCACGGCGCCCTCCGCCGGGGGAGCGTGGCGAGCGCGTCGCACAGGGCGTCGACGTGCGGGGGACAGCCCGCGATCTCGACGTCCACCGGGATCACGTCGCGGGCGGGAACGGTACCATAGACGGCGCCCGAGATGGCACAGATCCCGAACGCGATCGTCCACCCAGGAGGGGCGACTTGACCGTGCCAGGAGCGCAGGACGGGGACCAGTCGAGGCGGGATCCGTCCGGCGATGACAAGCACGTTGGCCTGCGGGAGATCGATGTCCCAGGCATCGCCGTCAAAACCGGGGAGGTGGTAGCGTGGCGCGGCGAGACGCAGTGCGGCGGCGCCGCAGCAGCCCAGATCCAGGATGTAGGGCCGGACCCAAGGGGCGATGCGCGGCGGCGCGGGGTCGTGCCCGGGCGAGCGGTTCACGGTCCGCTACCGTTCGTCGCATGGAGCTGCGTCCTGCAGCGCATAGCGCGCGCAGATCAGGATCACGCCGACGAGCAGCAGCCCAGGCAGCAGGGCCACAGGGGCGGCGGCATAGAGCGCCGCCGCCCACGGGATCAGCCACACGCCGCCGACGGCGCTCAGGTAACTGAGCAGGCTCGACGGGGATGCCGGAGCGGGGGACGCGCCTTGCTCGCCTGTGCCGCGCGCGTCCGTATCCCTCTTGTCAAAGTCCCGTCGAGCGAGCGCTTCCCAGGCAACAAGGATCGCCACGAGCGCGCCGATCAACAGATAGGGCGGAGCCGGATCGCTGCCAGGCATGGTCCTACCTTTCACGTGAGGTCGCTTACAGTCTATCACAGCGGGAATCATCTGTCAAAGGATTGACAAAGCGCATGCAGTACACTATACTGCCTGGAGGGGACAGCCATGCCTGCGGTACACGGCAGGTGCAAGCGGAAGGGATGATGCGCATGGACGACAATACGGTGCGGGCTGACGCACTGCTGGCATTCTGCGTGCGCGTGTTCACGCAGCTGGACGTGCCGCCAGAGGACGCCGCACTCACGGCGAAGGTGCTGCTGTCGGCGGATCTGCGCGGCGTGGACAGCCACGGCGTGGCGCGCCTGCGACGCTACGTGAACGGACTGCGGGACGAGATGATGGTCGCACGCCCAGAGGTGCGCACGGTCGCCGAGACGCCCGCCACAGCCAACATCGACGCCGGGGCAGGGCTGGGACAGCCGGTCTCGGTCCGGGCGATGGAGCGCGCGATCGCCAAGGCACGCGACGTCGGGGCTGGGTTTGTCACGGTGCACAACTCGAACCACTATGGGATCGCCGGCTACTATGCCATGATGGCACTGGAGCACGACTGCATCGGGATTTCGATGACCAACTCGGCGGTCCTGGTGGTGCCGACCTTTGGTCGCGACGCCATGCTGGGCACGAACCCGATCGCGCTCGCGGCGCCCGCCGGGGAGGAACGGCCCTTTGTGCTGGACATGGCGACCAGCACGGTGCCCCGCGGCAAGCTCGAGGTCTACCGCCGGCAGGAGAAGGCGATCCCGTTGGGGTGGGCTACGGATGAGACGGGGACGCCGACGGACGACCCGGCGCGCGTTCTCGACAACATGTTGGCGAACCGCGGCGGCGGACTGCTGCCCCTGGGTGGCGCGGGCGAGCTGATGGGCGGACACAAGGGCTACGGGTTGGCTGTGCTGGTCGACGTTCTGTGCGCGGTGCTCTCGGGCGCGGCGTACGCCAACCTGGTCTACCCCAAGACGCCAGAAGGCAAGCCGCTCCCCTCGCAGATCGGGCACTTTTTCGGCGCCTGGCGGCTCGACGCCTTCCGTCCTCCGGAGGCGTTCAAAGCCGCGATGGATGACCTGCAGCGCCGCTTGCGGGGGACGCCCAAGGCTGCGGGCGCGTCGCGCGTTTACATCCACGGGGAGAAAGAGTTCGAAGAGGCTGAGCACCGTGCAGCGCGCGGGATCCCGCTCGGTCCCAAGGTGGTGGCAGACCTGCGCGCGATCGCGGCAGAGCTGGGCGTGGCATACGACCTGGAATAGCAGGAGACGCGATGTACGAGGTGCCGTACGACAAGACGACCCTGCGCTTTGACCTCCCTCCGGGGTGGCGCGGGCACGTGGTGACGGTGCATCGCACGCCGCCGGTTGCCGATGCCGCGCGCGCGATCCTGTCTGCGCTGGAGCAGCCGATCGGTTCCCCGCGGGTGCGAGAACTGGCGGGCCCGGGGTGCAGGGTGTGCATCGTGTTCACCGACGTCACCCGCGCCAGCCCGGACTGGCTCATGGTGCCGCCGATCTTGGCAGACCTGGCGCGCGCCGGCGTCCGCGACGAGGACGTGACGCTGTTGTGCGGGACGGGGATGCACCGCCCCAGCACGCACGCAGAGTGGGTCGCCAAGCTGGGGCAGGCGGTCGTGGACCGCTACCGCGTGATCGACAACGAACCGCGGAACCCCGAGGCCCTGGTCGACTTGGGCGTGGTCAACGGGATCCCGCTCTCGGTGCACCGCGCCGCGTACGACGCAGACCTGTTGATCGCGACCGGGATCGTCGAACCGCACCAGTATGCCGGCTATTCGGGCGGGCGCAAGACGGTGGCGGTCGGGGCGGCAGGCGAGCCCCTGATCGCCTACAGCCACGGGCCCACGTTCATCGATGACCCCGACACGCGCCTGGGGCGGACCGAGGGCAACCCGTTCCACGAGGCGATCACCGAGGCGGCGCTGCGCGCCGGGTTGCGGTTCATCGTCAACGTCGTGCTGGACGACCACGGACAGGTGGTGTACGCCGCGGCGGGAGACCCCGTGCAGGCGCACGCATACCTGGTCGAGCGGGCGCGCGCGTTGTACCAGGTGTCGATCCCCCAGCAGTACGACGTAGCGATCGCGGGCGTGGGCTATCCCAAAGATGCCAACCTGTACCAAGCCAGTCGCGCCGCCAGCTACCTGTACTTTGCGCCAACGCCCGTCGTCCGCCCGGGCGGCTACCTGATCGTCCCGGCGCGGTGCGGGGAGGGCGCCGGGGAGGGAGTAGGCGAGCAGCGCTTCCTAGCAGCGATGCGGGACGCGCCCGACGTCGGCACGATCCTGCGCGATGGACGCGCGCACGGGTATCCCGCTGGGCAGCAGCGCGCGTTCGTCATGGCAAAGGTCCTGGAAGAGTGCCACGTGATCGTGGTCGGGAGCGTCCATCCCGAAGTGGTCGAGGCATGCAAGATGATCCCGGCGGCGACGATGGACGAGGCGTTCCAGATCGCGGCGGCGGATCTGGGCGATGACCTCGACGTGCTGATCGTGCCCCACGCGCTGCTCACGCTGCCGGTTGTGCATGTTTGACAGGACGGGGATGCAGGGCTATAATCTCTTTGCTGGTTGCCAGCCGGCAGTCCGTACGTAGATACAGATCCCAACAGCTTCTCTCTAGTCTCCGCAACGGTGCGGGACGCGTTCGACGCAGTGCACGTCCAACCCTAGGGCTTCCAGTGCGCGCCGATGACCTGGCGCGCAGACTGGGCTCCATATCCACTTCTGAGCACGCCCGGGTCGGGGAGAGGAGGTGGCCTATCGCACGCTTTTGTGTCCGTTCAGCGGTGTTTGTGTGAGCAGTGTGTGCATGCGTTAGGATGGATCCCGTGGACAAGATCAGTCGACGAGAGTTCATCCGTGTATCTGCGTTGGCTGCCGCAGGCGTCGCTGTCGCAGCCTGTGCCAAGACGGCGGAGCCAGAGCCGACAACAGCCCCGTCGAAGGCAGAGCCTACCCCCGTACCACCCACGGCGACGCCAGAACCCGTCGCGCCCGCCGAACCGAAAGAGGCCCCCCAGCTAGCCGACATGGTCGCCGCGGGCACGATCCCGCCGGTCGACGAGCGTGCCCCGTCCGATCCCTGCGTCCCGCCGACCGTGGAAGGGGGCGTGGGCAAGTATGGCGGCACGATCCGGCGCGGCTTCAGCGGCGTGTCGGACTCGAACGGGCCGAGCAAGATGATGGGCGAGAGCGGCATGACCTGGTACAATCTCGACCTCAGCGTGCGTCCCAACGTCTGCGCCTCGTGGGAGCAGAGCGCCGATGCCAAGGTGTGGACGTTCCACCTGCGCAAGGGCATGAAGTGGTCGGACGGCGAGCCCTTTGATACCGACTCGTTCAAGTACTGGTACGAGTACTATGCGCAGAACGAGACCCTCAGGCCATCCCCCGAGAGCTACTACTCGACCGGCTCACCGAGAGTGCTGATGGAGATGGACTTCCCCGACGCCTACACCGTGGTCTGCACGTTCGCCGACCCCAAGCCGCTCTACGGCTATGACTTGACGCGCCGCATGCCCGCCGATTGCGGGCACTACCGTGGGCAGTTCCACGAAGAGCTGGCGGAGGACAAGGCGGCGCTGGAGGCCATGATCAAGGAGGCTGGGTTCGAGACCTGGAACCAGCTCTACGGCGACAAGGGGACGTGGTACATGAACGTGGAGCTACCGCGCATCGACACATGGTTGGCCCAGAACCAGCTTTCGGAGCAGCTGTTCATCTGCGCGCGCAACCCCTACTTCTGGTGGGCCGACATCGAGGGCAACCAGCTCCCCTACATCGACCAGGTCAACCACCGCATGTACGAGTCGGGCGACGTCTTTGACATGTGGATCGTCAACGGCGAGATCGACTGGCAGCGGCGCGGCGTCTCGATCGGGAGCTATACCCTGCACAAGGAGAACGAGGAAAAGGGCGGTTACCGGGTCTCGCTGGGCAAGCAGGCCAACAGCGTGGCCCTGCAGCTCAACATGACGACCAAGGAGCCGCGCCTGCGCGAGTTCTTCCAGAACCGGGACGTGCGCATCGCCTTCTCGCACGCCGTGAACCGCGAGCGCCTGAACGAGCTGGTCTACGACGGGCTCTACACGATCCGCCAGTACAGCCCGATCGGGGCCTCGCCGCAGTACTATCCCAAGCTCTCCAACGCCTACCTCGAGTACGATCCCGCCAAGTCGGAAGAGCTGCTCGACGCGGCGGGCTATGTCCGGGGCGCGGATGGCTGGCGGACGTTCAAGGACGGCGAGACGATCGTGATCACGATGGAGGACACATCTCAGCCCGGTTCGCAGGGCGACGACAGGGACCAGATGATCGTCCAGGACCTGCAGGCGGTGGGCATCAACATCGCGTACAAGTACTTTGAGCGCTCGCTCTACACCGAGCACTTTAACGCCAACGAGATCGAGGCGGCTTGCTGGGGCGGCGACCGCATCCTGCTCCCGATCGTGGCGCCCTGGATCTTTACCAGCGAAATGCAGGACCGCCCGTGGGCTGTCGCCTGGGGCTTCCACCGCGAAGACCCGACGAACGAGGTCGGCGAGGAGCCGCCCGAGGGACACTGGATCTGGGATATCTGGAGCCGGATGGACCAGATCCTGGTCGAGCCGGACGAGGAAAAGCGCAACGAACTGTTCTTCGGGATCCTCGACATCTGGGCGGAGGAGCTGCCGATGATCGGCTTCCTCGGCGAGCCGCCCTCGCCCTGCATCGTCAAGAACGGGATGCACAACTACCTCGATGGCCTGCCGATCGACGACACCACCGAGGATGAGAACCTGGTTGGACCGCCGACCCTGTGGTGGGAGGATCCGGAGAACCACTAGACTTCCGATGCCAGTGGGGGGCAGGGCGCCGCCCTGCCCCCCGTGGCCCTGACCGGAGGAGACCATGCTTCTCTACGCCTTTCGCCGCGTCCTGTTGATGATCCCGACCCTGCTTGCGATCTCGATCCTGGCTTTTGTCGTGATCGAGCTGCCTCCGGGGGACTATCTGACCTCCTACGTGACGCGGCTGCGCGAAGAGGGGGATACAATCGACCAGGCGGTCATCGAGCAGCTGGAACGCCAGTACGGCCTGGGCCAGCCCTTCTACGTGCGTTATTTCAAGTGGATCTCGGGCATCATCCTGCGCAACGACTGGGGGCAGTCGTTCGAGTGGCGCAAGCCGGTCAAGGAGCTGATCGGCGAGCGGATCGCCCTGACCTTGGTCCTGTCGACCTTTAGCCTGATCGTCAGCGTGGCAATCGCCATCCCGGTCGGCATCTATTCCGCCACGCACCAGTACACGTTCTTTGACTACACCTTTTCTATGCTCAGCTTCATTGGGCGTGGGATACCCGGGTTCATGATCGCGCTCGCCGTCATGTGGTTCGCGATTAGCCGCTTCGGCCTCGATGTGGGGGGGCTCTTTTCCGAGGAGTATGTGCTTGCGCCCTGGAGCTGGGGCAAGGTCGTCGACATGTTGAAGCACATCTGGATCCCGATGCTGATCATCGCCGTGGGGGGCACGGCGAGCGGGATCCGGACCACGCGCGCCAACATGCTGGACGAGATCCGCAAGCCGTACGTCACGACCGCACGCGCCAAGGGGGTCAAAGAGTCGCGCCTGACCTGGAAGTACCCGGTGCGCGTGGCGCTGAACCCCTTCTTTGCCACGCTGGGCTGGCGCTTGGCGGGCCTGATCTCGAGCGGCGGGATCGTCGCCACCGTGCTCAGCCTGCAGACCACGGGCCCGCTCATGCTGCGCGCGCTGCGGTCACAGGATATGTACCTGGCAGGCAGCTTCGTGCTCTTGCTCAGCGTGCTGAGCGTGTTCGGCACGCTCTTCCAGGACATCCTGCTCGGGATCGTGGACCCGCGCATTCGCCTGGGACGCTAGCGTCGCCCCGCCGCTGGCAGCGTTGGACGACTGCGATCTCTTGGTCAGCCGGGGCGCGGCTTGCGGCGACTGCCTACACATTCATCGAGGGGAGCGGACATGGCACGCGATCTGGCCCGTAGTGTGAAAGGCGTCAGCGAAGAGGAACGGATCTTTGTCGCCACGCAGTGGCAGCTCATGTGGTGGAAGTTCCGGCGTCACAAGCTCGCCGTAGCCGGCACGATCGCTATCCTCCTCATGTACGGCCTCGCCCTGTTTTGCGAGTTCATCGGGCCGTACGAGCCGGAGCTGACGTTCATCAAATACAAGCTCGCTCCCCCCAGTCCAGTCCACATCCGCGACGCGGAGGGCAACTGGCACTGGCCCTTTGTGTACCGGATCGTCCGCACCAAGGACCCGGAGACGCTGCGCAACCTCTACGACGAGGACACGACGACGCGCTACCCGATCCGGTTCTTTGTGCACAGCACGCCGGTGCGCTACTGGGGCATCTTTGAGTGGGACCTGCACCTGTTCGGGCTCGACGTGCCGCATGAGGAGCAGGGGGTCTTTTTGTTCGGGGCGGATCGCCTAGGGCGCGACCTGTTCACGCGCCTGTGCTACGGCGCGCGTGTCTCGCTCTCGATCGGCCTGGTGGGGGTCTTTTTGAGCACGACGATCGGCATCCTGCTGGGGGGCGTGTCGGGGTACTATGGAGGGCTGGTCGACACCGCCGTGCAGCGCGTGATCGAGTTCCTGCGCAACATCCCGACGCTGCCATTGTGGATGGCCCTCAGCGCGGCGGTTCCGCCCCACTGGCCGATCTTGCGCGTCTATTTCGCGATCAACATCATCCTCTCTCTGCAAGGGTGGACCGGCATGGCGCAGGTCACGCGCAGCCGCTTCCTGTCGCTGCGGGAAGAGGACTTTGTCATGGCTGCCAAGCTGTGTGGGACGAGCGAGATGCGGATCATCATCCGGCACATGGTGCCCGCCTTTACCAGCTACATCATCGCCTCGCTCACGCTCTCTGTGCCGGGCATGATCCTGGGCGAGACGAGCCTCAGCTTTCTCGGGCTCGGGCTGCGCCCGCCGGCGATCAGCTGGGGCGTGCTCCTGCAGGAGGCGAACAACCTGCGCTCCCTGGTCCTGGCGTGGTGGGTCCTGCTGCCCGGGGTCGCCGTCGTGATCGCCGTAACCGCCTTCAACTTTTTCGGTGATGGACTGCGCGACGCTGCGGACCCCTACTCGCGGTAGGCTGACCGATCGTGAAGGTCCTGCTCGTCCTGCCGCCGCACTGGCAGCCCTTCATGCCCCAGCTGGCGCTGCCCGTGCTGAGCGCCTACCTGAGGGCCAACGGGGTCGAGGTCATCCAGCGCGACCTGAACGCCGAGCTCTTTGAGCGCCTTCTCTCCAGCGGGCACCTGCGCTCCGTCGTGCGCCAGATGCGCCGGGAGGAGCGCCGCGTGGCCCACAAGGGCCTCGGCGCCGCCCAAGAGAGGGAGAACCTCGAGCTCGTCTCGTGGGCGCGCGAACGGGGGCCCGCCCTCGCGGACCGGATCGACGAGGTCAAAGCCACGCTGCGCGGACCACGCTTCCATGCACCGGCGCTCAGCCGAGATGCGGCGTTCGACCTGGCGGATGGGCTCCGCTTGGCCTCGGTCCCGTTCTATCCAGCGCACCTCGACATCGCCGGGTACCACTCTCCCTATCCCATCGACGCCAGTCAGGCGATCGTGGTCGCCGCTCGCGACCGGACCTTCAACCTGTTCCGCAGTTTTCTCCAGACAGCGGTTCTCCCCCAGATCCGCCAGGAAAGGCCGGACGTGGTCGGCATCTCGCTCACGTCCTCGCACCAGGTCGTCGCCGCCTTTACGCTGGCGGCGCTGATCAAGGAGGAGGGCCTCGACGTCCACGTGACGATGGGCGGCAGGATGGTCACCGGTTGGCGGGACCGCTTTCCGCACGCCGCCCCGCTGTGGGAGTTGATCGACAGCGCCGTAGCCTTCGAGGGCGAGGTCGCCCTGCTCGAGCTGGTCCGCGCGATCGACGAGGGACGTGACCTGGCGACGGTGCCCAATCTCATGGTCCGCCAGGGCACGGGGGTGCGCGTGAACGCATTCGTGGACCCCGAGCCGGTCGCGTGCCTGCCCACGCCCGATTTCAGCGGGCTGCCTCTCGATCTCTACCTGGCGCCGGAACTGGTGCTGCCCGTGTGGGCCTCACGCGGCTGCTACTGGGGCCGATGCGCGTTCTGCAACGTCGGGTACGACGAGTCAAAGCGCTTTGACGAGCTCCTCGGGGAGCAGGTCGCCGAGGAGATGCTGGCCCTCTCACGGAGATACGGCACAGACAAGTTCTTCTTTGTGGACGAAGCCCTGACGCCCCGCATGCTCAAGGCGCTCTCCCGCCAGCTCGTGGACCGGGGTACGTCCTTCTCGTGGGCGACGTGCGTCCGCTTCGAGCCAGGCATCGACGCGGACCTGTTGCGCCAGATCCGTCGGGCAGGGTGCCGCATGCTGCGTTTCGGCATGGAGTCTGGCTCACAGCGTGTGCTCGACCGCATGCACAAGGGCACGCGGGTCGGGACGATGCAGCGTGTGTTGCGCGAGAGCGCCGCCGCCGGGATCTGGAACCACATCTTTCTCTTTCTTGGGTTCCCGGGCGAGACCGAGCAGGACGCACAAGAGACGACCGACTTTGTGCACGCCAACCAGCGCGCGATCCACTCGATCGGCTCCGCCACCTTTGTGCTCGAACCGCGCGCGAGGGTGGGCGCCGACCCCGAGGAATACGGCGTATCGCGGATCATCCCCCCCGGACCAGGGCACGACCTACACTACTACTCCGAGTACGAAGTCTCGTCCGGGATCAGTTCGCGGCGCGCCGAAGAGATCGAGGCAGCGTTCGTCGAGAGCCTGCCCAGGAAGCCGAACCCGCAGTACTACATTCACGAGGTCTACCAATTCCTGCACGCCTGCCAGTTTGGCGAAAAGCCGCTGCCGACGATCGGCGGCTAGCGCGCCCCCAGACCCTCTGCGACGCTCCCCCGTCGTGAGCCAGAAAGGTGCCCAGACCATGTCCAAGCAGCGGCTGACCGTCGAGCGCGTTTTCGGCGACCCCAACCTGAGTGGCCCAGTGCCGGTCCAGCTCCGGTTTTCGCCCGATGGGACGCGGGTGACCTACCTGCGCCCGACGGACGAGGACGACGAGGTGCTCGACCTGTGGGCGTACGACATTGCCGCCGGCGAGCACACGCCGCTGGTGCGCGCACAAGAACTGGCGCCCGTGGACCAGATCGCCGTCTCGGAGGCAGAGGCGGCGCGCCGGGAACGGATGCGCATCCGCCAGCGCGGGATCGTCGAGTACGCGTGGGCCAAGAGCGGCGACCGGCTGCTCTTTCCGCTGGGCGGCGCGCTGTACGTCTATACGCTCGACGCCGCACCTGGCGCGCAGGTGCGGTGCGCCGTCGCACCGGAGGATGGACCCGTCCTCGACCCCAAGTTCTCGCCCGATGGGACGCAGATCGCGTTTGTCCGTGACGGGGATCTGTGGGTTGTCCGGACAGAGGGGGGAGAGGCGCGGCGGCTGACGACTGACGGCAAGGGGACGGTGCAGAACGGCGTCGCCGAGTTCGTGGCGCAGGAAGAGATGGGGCGCCACACCGGCTACTGGTGGTCGCCCGACGGCACGCGGATCGCCTATGCACAGATCGACGAGTCGCCGGTGCCGGTGGCAAAGCGTCCAGCGTACTATGGCGATCGGGTCGAGGTGGTCGAGCAGCGCTACCCCGCCGCGGGGCAGGCGAACGCGCTGGTTCGCGTGGGCGTCGTCGAGGTGGGGACGGGCGAGACGACGTGGATGGATACGGGCGCCGAGACCGACGTGTACGTCGCGCGCGTGGACTGGCTGCCGGGCAGCGCCGCGCTGGCGATCCAGGTCCAGTCGCGCGACCAGAAGACGCTCGATCTGCTGCTTGCCGATGCGGGGAGCGGCGCATCGCGTCTGGTGCTGCGCGAGCGCGATGCGCACTGGGTCGAACTGCACGACGACCTGCGGTTCCTCGAGAACGGGGAGCGCTTTGTGTGGAGCTCCGAGCAGACCGGCTACAAGCATCTTTACCTGTATGGCGTGGATGGGCGCCTGATCCGCCCGTTGACCACTGGCGCGTGGCGCGTCTCCAAGGTGAGCGGCGTCGATCAGGGGGCAGGGGTCGTGTACTGCCAGGCGTGGGGGGGCTCTCCGCTCGAGCAGCACCTGTATCGCGTGCCGCTGGGGGATGGAGCGCCTGTGCAGGTCACGGCAGGGGCAGGGTGGCACGAGGTCGTCCTGGCGCCCGACTGCGCCCACTATATTGACACGCACTCGACCGTGGTGCAGCCGCCGCAGGTGCGGCTGTGCGCGATCGATGGGAGCGCTGTCGCGGTGCTCGAGGCGAACCGGGTGCCCGAGCGCGACGAGATCGACTGGGCGCCCTCCGAGTTCGTCCTCTTGGAGGCGGAGGATGGGGCGCCTCTCTATGGTCGCCTGACCCAGCCCCCCGACTTTGGCCCGCACGAGACCTACCCGGCGGTCGTCCTGGTCTACGGTGGGCCGCACGCGCAGAGGGTCCGCGACGCCTGGGAGGCGAGCCTGACCGTGCAGCTGTTCGCCCAGCAGGGGTACCTCGTCTTTGAGCTCGACAACCGGGGCACGGGGAACCGCGATCTGGCCTTTGGCGCCGCGCTCCACATGCACATGGGGACGGCGGAGGTGCGAGACCAGCTCGCCGGTGTGGCGTATCTCAAGACGCTGCCCTATGTCGACCCGCGCCGGATCGGGATCTATGGGTGGAGCTATGGCGGCTACATGACCCTCATGTGCATGCTGCGCGCGCCCGACGTCTTCCGCGCCGGGGTCGCCGTCGCGCCCGTGACGGACTGGCGCCTGTACGACACGCACTACACAGAGCGCTACATGGGGCACCCGGAGCAGAACGCGGAAGGGTACGAGGACTCGTCTGTCTTGGCGCACGTCGAGAACCTGACGGGCGGGCTGCTGCTGGTGCACGGCATGGCGGACGACAATGTGCTCTTTCAGCACAGCGTGCTGCTGATCGAAAAGTTGCAGCAGGCGAGGCTCCCGTTCGAGATGATGGCCTATCCGGGCAAGAAGCACGGGATCGCGGGCAAGGCGGCGCGCATCCACCTGTTCGAGATGATGCTGGCGCATTTCCGCCGGTGGTTGGGGTGATCAAGGCAAGAGTCCCTCTGAGGTCGGGCTGCGAGCCCCTCACCCCACGCAGGTCCCGCCAGAACGGCATCTTGCTCCCCTCTCCCGCCCAGCGGGAGAGGGGAGGGGGGTGAGGGCCTGCAGCTCGGGACGCGTTAGCGTGGAGGCGATGCAGGGCATGCACAGGATCGGGTATGACTATGAGCGCGATCCAGAGCGCTTCCGCGCGAACGTCGAAGCGGTCCGGAGATACGGGCTCGAGGGAGACGTGCACGAGGCGGTCGCCCGGCGGCTGGCGGCGGAGGGACTGGCGCCGGTCCTCGACCTGGGCTGCGGGGAGGGACGTTTCGCGCGCCCGGCGCGAGCGATCGGGCTGTCGACGATCGCCCTTGACTGCTCTGCCACGATGCTTGGAGCCCTGGCTGGGGCACGCGTCCAGGGCGACGCGCGGCGCCTGCCCTTCCGCAGCAGCACGTTCGGGGGCGTCGTAGCCTTGTACATGCTCTACCATCTCCCTGACCCGGGCGAGGCGATCGCCGAGAGCTATCGCCTGTTGCGTCCGGGCGGGCTCTTTGCTGCGTGCGCCCCCAGCCGGACGAATGACCTCGAATTGACCGACGTGCTGGGGCCGGAATCGCCCGCGACGTTCGATGCCGAGGTTGGTCCGGCGATGGTGAGACGGTTCTTTGCTCACGTAGAGGTGGAGAGCTGGGACGCCCCGCTGGTGCATCTGCCCGACCGTGAGGCGTTGGCCCTCTACTTGCGCGGTCGGGGACTATGCCGCCGCGATGCCGCGCGCGCGATCCGTCGGGTCTCCCTGCCCGTGACGCTCACCACGCGGGGGGCACTGATCTACGGGCGGAAGCTCGGATCTGCCGTGTGACGGCTGCCGAAGGTGGAGCTAGGGGTGTCCCAGAGCAAGAGAAGCGCAGCGCCCGCTGCCATTGCACGAGTGGCAGCGGGCGCTGTCTGTATCGGCCTGTGCCCCCAGCGGAATTCGAATCCGCGTCGCCGCCTTGAAAGGGCGGTGTCCTGGGCCACTAGACGATGGGGGCCGAACGGCTCATATTCTACCAAAGGAACGCATAAACGTCAAGTTCTATTGCTCCAGCGTCGGCGCGTTAGGCCAACCCCGCCTGCTCCCTGAGCGTCTGTGCCATGTCGACGCGTTCCCACGGTAGGTCGAGGTCATCGCGACCAAAGTGCCCGTAGGCAGCGGTCTCTTTGTAGATCGGGCGCAGGAGGTCCAGGTCGGCGATGATCGCGCCGGGTCGCAGGTCAAAGTTCTTGCGGATCAGGGAGACGATCGCTTGATCGGGGATCTTGTTTGTGCCGAATGTCTCGACGGCGATGCTGGTCGGGTGCGCGACGCCGATGGCATAGCTCACCTGGACCTCGATCCGGTCCGCGATCCCGGCGGCGACCAGGTTCTTGGCGATGTAACGCACCATGTAGGTCGCCGAGCGGTCCACCTTGGTCGGGTCCTTGCCCGAGAACGCGCCTCCGCCGTGCCGCGCGGCGCCGCCATAGGTGTCGACGATGATCTTGCGTCCCGTCAGCCCGGCGTCTCCCTTGGGTCCGCCCGTTACAAAGCGACCGGTCGGGTTGATAAAGATCCGCGTGCGCTCGTCGCGCATCTCTGCCGGGATGACCGCTTTGATCACGTGCTCGGTGACATCGGCGATGATCTGCTCGCGCGTCACATCGGGGTGGTGCTGTGTCGAGACGACGACCGTGTCCACGCGCACGGGCTTCCCATACTGGTACTCGACGGTGACCTGGCTCTTGCCATCGGGCCGCAGGTAGGCGAGCGTGTCGTTCTTGCGGACCTCGGCGAGGCGCCGGCAGAGTTTGTGCGCCAGCGAGATGGGCAGGGGCATCAGTTCGGGCGTCTCATTGCAGGCAAAGCCGATCATCATGCCCTGGTCGCCCGCGCCGAGCTTGCGCCGGTCTGTGTCGCTGTTTTCCATCTCGCCGATCTTGGACTCGAGCGCCTCGTCGACGCCCATGGCGATGTCGGCGCTCTGCTCCTTGATCGAAACGATCACGCCGCAGGTTTCGCCGTCGAAGCCGTACTTGGCCCGGTCGTAGCCGATCTCCATGATGGTGTGGCGGGCGATGTCGGCGATCTCGACGTAGGCCTCGGTCGTGATCTCGCCGGTGACAAGCAACAGGCCCGTGGTCACGACGCAGTCACAGGCGACGCGCGCGAGCGGGTCCTGCGCGAGGATGGCGTCGAGGATCGCATCCGAGATCTGGTCGCAGATCTTGTCGGGGTGCCCCTCGGTCACCGATTCAGAGGTCAGGTAGTACTTGGCTTCGGTCATGAACGTGCTGCTCATCGATGCAACTCTCCTTGTATGGTGCGGATCGGCGGCTCGCGCCACCGTGTGTCTGACTGGCAAGGACGGCGTGGGGGGTCTCCCCTCAGCCGTCGCGATCAGCGCGCTATGTGCCCGCTTCCCAGCTGCTCAGATAGGCCTCCTGCTCGGCAGTCAGCGTGTCGATCTCGACGCCCATGGCAGCGAGTTTGAGCTGCGCAACCTGGCGGTCGATCTCTGCTGGGACTGGGTAGACCTGATGCGCTAGTGAGCGTCCGTGCAGGACCAGGTACTCGGCGGAGAGCGACTGGTTGGCAAAGGACATGTCCATCACGCTGGAGGGATGTCCCTCGGCAGCAGCGAGGTTGATCAGGCGCCCGTCGCCGAGCAGGTAGATGCGGCGCCCATCGGCGAGCGCGTACTCTTGGGTGTAGGTGCGGATCTCGCGCGTGCTGACCGCCATCTCTTCGAGCGCCGGGATGTTGATCTCGACGTTAAAGTGACCCGAGTTCGCGATGATGCAGCCGTCCTTCATGACCGCAAAGTCATCCCGGTCGATCACGTTCTTGTTGCCGGTCGAGGTGACGACAAAGTCCGCGATCCGCGCAGCCTGATTCATGGGCATGACGCGAAAGCCATCCATCAGGGCCTCAAGGGCGCGGAACGGATCGACCTCGGTGATGATGACGTGCGCGCCCAGCCCCGCGGCGCGCGAGGCGATGCCGCGCGAGCACCAGCCATAGCCGCCGACGACAAAGACTTGGCCCGCGATCAGGCGGTTGGTGGCGCGCAGGATGCCGTCGATCGTGGATTGGCCCGTGCCGTAGCGGTTATCGAAAAAGTGCTTGGTGATCGCGTCGTTGACGGCGATCACCGGGAACTGGATCACGCCGTCGGCTGCCATCGCGCGCAGCCGGATCACGCCGGTGGTCGTCTCTTCGGTCGAGCCGTACATGCCGGAGAACAGGTCCTGGCGCGTCTTGAGCAGCCCGGTGACCAGGTCGGCGCCGTCGTCCATCGTGATCTGGGGATCGTGGTCGAGCGCCGCCTTGATGTGGGCATAGTACGTCGTGTGGTCCTCGCCCTTGATCGCGTAGGTCGGGATGCCATAGTCGGCGACCAGGGAGGCGGCGACGTCGTCCTGGGTCGAGAGCGGGTTCGATGCGCAGAAGACGAGGTCTGCGCCACCAGCCTGGAGCGTGCGCCCCAGGTTCGCCGTCTCGGTCGTGATGTGCAGGCAGGCGGCGATCCGGACGCCTTGCAGCGGCTTCTCACGCCCAAAGCGCTCGCGCACCTGGCGCAGCACGGGCATGTCCTGCTCGGCCCACTCGATGCGCAGCTTGCCGCGTGCGGCGAGCGAGAGGTCTTTTACGTCGTGTTCAACCGTCATTGTACAGTTACTCCTTTTCAGTCAAAGTCCGTCGGCCACTCGGGGTGGCGATGGTGTGCGAAAAACCGCGCGATCTGCGATGGCGTGACGCGGGGCAGCGACAGCTCGGGGATCTCGTCCTCGCCGAAAAAGCGGGCGCCTCCGGTCTCGATGCTCTCGGCGGGCGCGCCGCCGGTCAGCTCGCAGAGAAAGAACAGTTTATAGATGTGAAAGCCATAGGGCGGGTGACCGTGCCGGTTGCGGTCATAGCATGCCAACAGCTTGACCGCCCGGCTGTGGTAACCCGATTCCTCGTATACTTCGCGGACGGTCGCCTCGGCGGGCGAGTCGTTGACGTCCGCCCAGCCTCCGGGCAGCGTCCAACGACCGTCGCGCAGCTCCTTGACCAGCAGGATCCGGTCCTCATGAAAGACCACCCCGCGCACGTCGACCTTGGGCGTCGCATAGCCCTGCTCGGCGGCGAACAGGTCGCGGACCTGGTCGATGTCCAGGTCGCTGTGCGTGGCAACGATCTCGGCGGCGATCTCGCGCACAGCTTCGTAGCGCTCGATCTCGAACGGGTTGCGGGTGTAGGTCAACCCGCTCTGGGCGATGGCTTGCAGGCGCTGCGCCCACTCCAGCCAGCGGGACCTGGCAGCGCCCTTCTCTCGTTCGTCCATGTGCGCCCCTTACCGCGCCGCTCGGGAGAGCAGGT
>JAFGIE010000036.1 GCA_016929775.1 Anaerolineae bacterium | reverse complement strand
CGGTGCTGCAGCGCTACGACCCGATCGACCTGTCTGAGATGGGACACGTCGCGCTGCTGCGTCGCACCGACACCAAGCACCTCTTGAGCGAGGAACAGCTCTACCAGGCGTTGTCCCAACTGACCGGGCACTATCGGATCTTGGAGATCGAGGGGCGCCGGCTGCATCGCTACCAGACCCTCTACTTTGACACGCAGGACTTGGCGCTCTACCGGCAGCACCACGACGGGTGGCGCAACCGCTACAAAGTGCGAGAGCGGGCCTATGCGGATTCGGGCTTGGCCTATCTGGAGGTCAAGCACAAAGTCAACGCCGGCAGAACGGTCAAGAGCCGCATCCGCACCCCGACGCTGAGCGCCGAGATCGCGCGGGATGCCCGTCCCTTCCTGCACAGGCACTACCCCTACCCGGTAGAGGCGCTCGAACCCGCGTTGTTCAACACCTTCCGTCGCATCACACTGGTCAGCCGGCATGGGATAGAGCGCGTGACGGTCGACCTGGGCCTGCGCTTCTGGTGGGACGGCGAGGACATGTCCTTGGATGGGGTCTCGGTCGCCGAGGTCAAGCAGGACCGCTTGTCGGCGGGCTCGCCCTTTCTCGGACAGATGCGCGCCTTGGGCGTGCGCGCCACGCCGTTCAGCAAGTACTGCATGGGCGTCTGCATGCTCTACCCCGAGGTCAAGTACAACCGCTTCAAGCCCCAGCTCCGCCAGATCGCCATGCTCTCGCATGAGGGGAGGTCGGCATGCCAGACGTACAACTAGCGCTCGGGTTCCTGTTCGACCTGGGCGTCGCGCTGCTCATCGTGCGCGGCATCTACTACTCGAGCAGGCCTCGCAAGGAGTACGTGCTCGCCTTCCTGACGCTCAACACGGTCGTGTTCCTGATCTCCAGCCTGCTCGGGGGCGTCGACCTGAGCGTGGGCTTTGGCTTTAGCCTGTTCGCCATCTTTTCGTTGCTCCGCTACCGCACGGACCCAATCCCGGTGCGCGAGATAACGTATCTGTTTGTCCTGATGTCGCTGCCCGTGATCGACGCCGTGCTGCTCCGCCAGGACGCGTACGCGGCGATGCTGATCGCCAACGCCGTCACGCTGCTGGTGCTGTACGTCGTCGAGAGAGGGTGGGGCTGCCAGTATGAGAGCCGCAAGCCGGTCACGTACGAAAAGATCGAGCTGATCCGGCCCGAGAACTATGATCGACTGCTGGCTGACCTGCGCGACCGGACCGGTCTGCCGGTCACCCGCTGCCAGATCGGGCGCATCGACTTGATGCGGGACGTTGCCGAGATCACCGTCTACTATCAACAGGAACCGCTCCGCCTGGCGCATCGGCGCGCATCGCCGCCCACGCCGGCGACCGCACGCGAAGCCAGGGCGATTCCCGAGTGGGGCGACGGCGACGGCAGGTCCTAGCGCTGCAGCCCAGATCTCGCCCCAACGCCATACTTGTGAATCACCCGTCGCGCCCCGTACGGGGCAAGGAGTGCAGTACCAAGTGAGAACGTGGTTCGCCCTACTACTGGCAACGACGCTCGTCTTTGGCCTAACCGCCTGCCTGGGCGCTGCGGCAGAGCCGAGCGCTGCGGTCCCTGCAGCTCAGCAGCTACCGGTATCCGGACAGGGATCGAGCGTCGCGACCGTCGCGAGCCCAACCGCAGGAGCCACCCCCAGCGCAGAAGGCGCACGGGCAGCGTCGGGCACGGTCGTCGTCGAATACGAGAGCGACGACCTGGACGTCGACGTGAGCGAGCCTGGCATGTCGACCATCCGGCTGAATGGGAACTCGATCGCGCTGCAGGGGAGCGGCGCCACGGTCGAGGGTACGACCGTGACCATCACCTCCGCCGGCACGTACCAGATCAGCGGCGTCCTGGACGACGGGCAGGTCGTGGTCGACACCGAGGACGAAGAGACGGTCGTGCTCGTCCTGGAGGGGGCGGACATTGCCTGCTCCACGTCGGCGCCGATCTATGTCGCCAACGCGGAAAAGACCGTGATCACCCTGGCAGAGGGCACGCAGAACAGCCTGACCGACGGGGAGGCCTATCTCCTCGAGGATCCGGAATCGGGCGAACCCAACGCGGCGCTGTTCAGCAAGGACGACCTAACGATCAACGGCGCTGGGTCTTTGACGGTCAACGCGAACTATGATCACGGGATCGTGAGCAAAGACGACCTCAAGATCACGGGCGGGACCATCACCGTGAATGCCGTAGGCGATGGCATGCGGGGCAAGGACGCAATCGCGATCAAGGCGGGCGTCGTCACGGTCGATGCGGGCGGCGACGGCTTGCAGGCGAGCAACGCCGACGAGGCGAACAAGGGCGTGATCGTGGTCGAGGGCGGCGTGCTGGATATCACCGCCGGACTGGACGGCATGCACGCGGAGACCAGGCTCGCGATCAGCGGCGGCACGATCGCCATCTCCTCCGGCGGCGGTAGCGCCAGCAGCAGCAGCAGCGGCGGCGGGTGGGGCGACTGGGGTCGACCTACCGCGCGCACGGACGATGGCGCCACCGAGAGCGCCAAGGGGATCAAGGCAGGCGTCGACGTCACGATCACGGGCGGCACGATCCGCATCGACTCCTCGGACGACGCCCTGCACTCGAACGACAGCCTGACGATCGGCGGCGGCAGCATTACGCTCGCCTCCGGAGACGATGGCATCCACGCGGACGCCGCGCTGGAGATCAGCGGTGGGAAGCTGGTGATCCTCAAGTCGTACGAGGGCATCGAGAGCGCCGCGATCGTGCTGGGTGGCGACGCGAACGTGCACATCGTCGCCAGCGACGATGGCATCAACACCGCCGGCGGCAACGATGGCTCCTCGATCGACGGGCGACCAGGGCAGAACGCCTTCAGCGCCTCGGCGAACGCTCACCTCGCCATCAACGGCGGCTACATCGCGATCGATGCGGCGGGGGACGGCATCGACGCGAACGGGCCGATCGACATGACGGCGGGAACCGTGATCATCCACGGGCCCACCGCAAACAACAACGGCGCCCTGGACTATGCGGGTGCGTTCAACGTGACGGGCGGTCTCCTGGTCGCGGCGGGCAGCGCCGGCATGGCGCAGGCGCCGAGCGCGACATCGACCCAGTATGTGGTGATCCACACCTTTGCCTCCGCGCAGGCGGGGGGCACCATGGTGCACATCGAGAGCGCGGAGGGCAGAGAGGTCCTGACCTTTGTGCCGAGCAAGGCATACCAGTCGATCGTGCTCTGTTCCCCCGGACTGGAGAACGGCGCGACCTACTACGTCTACACCGGAGGGCGCTCGAACGGAGCGGCGACCGATGGCCTCTACACGGGAGGCGCATACACGGCGGGTTCGCAGGTCGCCAGCCTGACGATCTCGGGCATTGTCACCGGGGCAGGCGCCATGGGGGGCAGGTCCCCGGGCGGCGGGGGGATGCGTCCACCTGGCAGGCGCTAGGCAGCGCAGCCCATCTGCACGCAGTGTGGCCCGCCGG
>JAFGIE010000262.1 GCA_016929775.1 Anaerolineae bacterium | reverse complement strand
TGGGCGCCGCCGTCTGCGTGGGGGTGGGCTGGATCAGCCAGCCGGGGAAGGGATCGGGACCCCACAGGACCAGCGCCGTCCCGACCAGGCACAGCGCCACCAGCACGGACAAGGGGAGCGCCCATTTCCGCCCGCCCCGCCGAGCTTGCGCGGGGGCACGGCGCACGACCGCGGCGTGTGCTGCGTCCTGCCGGGCCTGCGCCAGCCGCCGTCTCTCTGCCCGGGCAGCCGCCTGTGCCTCATCTACGACCTCGAGGAGCACCGCGGTGATGTTGTCGGGCCCGCCATACCGGTTCGCCAGATCGACCAACTCGCGCACCGCACGCTGTGGCGCAGCGTCGGTCGCGATGCGCACCATCTCCCCCTCGCTCACCTGGTTGCTCAGTCCGTCCGAGCAGAGGAGCACCTGGTCGCCCGGTTCGAGGACCAGCTCGAACGTGTCGACGGCGATCTGGGGTTGGTGGCCCAAGCAGCGGGTCACCACGCTGCGGTAGGTGTGGTTCTGTGCCTGTTCTTCGGTCAACAGCCCTGCGGCGACCTGCTCGGCGACCCAGGAGTGGTCGTGCGTGATCTGCTGCGTTGCTCCGCGGCGGATGAGGTAGGCGCGGCTGTCGCCCACGTTGGCTACGGTCAGCCACTTGTCGTGCACGACAGCGGCGACGATCGTCGTCCCCATGCCTGCCTGAGAGGCTCGATGCCCGGACTCGGCGTGGATCCGCGCGTTGGCGGCGAGGATAGCCTGCTCGAGGCGCATCGCGGGGGACATGGGGGAAGCGTCGGCGCTGGCATAGTAGCCGGCAAAGAGGGCCTCGATCGCGATCTGGCTGGCGACTTCTCCGGCGGCATGGCCCCCCATGCCGTCTGCGACGGCGAACAGGTAGCCGCGTTCGACGATCGCGTCGCCCTCCGCCGAGGCGCCGGCAACGCGCCAGGCGTCTTCGTTCAGGGCTCTCCGCTGCCCGGGATCCGTGTGCCCTGCGACGACCAACCGCGGGGAGACATGTCCTTGGCTCAAGCCCGCTCTCCTTGTCCACAACACCGCTGCGCGCCCGTTCCGCCAGGTCCTGGTCGTGACGCACACGATGGGCGGTATTGTAGCACGGAAGAGGGGCGCGTGCAAAGCCGCGGGGGCTGGGACAGCAGGAGCACCGGTTTTCGTTCGTGGTAGCGGATCCATCCGCTTCTTGGGCACTTGACCGGCGCCAGGGCATCTAGGACCGGGGCGTGCGCCTCAGGAATCTGTGTTCAATCGCCCAACGCGGCGGCGCGCACTGCTGTCGGGCATCGCCGGCGCGCGGCTCGACGTGCACTCGGGGACCACCGCCCGGACCGCCGCCCAGATCGCGTCGCTGGACCCGCCCTGCTGCGCCAGGTCGATCACCTGCTGGACGCCCTGTCGCAGTGCCTCTCCATCCAGGGAGGGCCTCGCCTGGCAGATGAACACCTTATCGTGGCGCGTCGGCGCATAGTCCTCCCCGTCGGCGAGCAGGCGTTCGCTCAGTTTCTCCCCGGGCCGGATGCCCGTGAACCGGATCTCGATGTCACGGTCTGGCTCCAGTCCCGAGAGCGTGATCAGGTCGCGCGCCAGGTCGACGATCTTGACCGGCTCGCCCATGTCGAGCACGAACAGCTCCCCGCCCGTCCCCTGCCCGGAGGCCTGCAGCACCAGGTAGACCGCCTCGGGGATGGTCATAAAGTAGCGTTCCATGTCCGGATGGGTCACCGTCACCGGCCCACCGGCGGCGATCTGTTCCTGGAAGAGCGGGACCACGCTGCCTCGGCTGCCCAGGACATTGCCAAAGCGGACCACGACATAGTTTCGGTCCGTGCGGCGCGCCGCATCCTGGACCATCAGCTCGGCGATGCGCTTGGTCGCCCCCATCAGGTTGCATGGCTCGACCGCCTTGTCGGAGGAGACCAGCACCAGGCGCGCCGCGCCCGACCGTTCCGCCGCCTCGAGGACGGTGCGCGTGCCGAGCACATTGTTCGTCACCCCCTCTTCGGCGTTCAGCTCGACCAGGGGCACGTGCTTGTGCGCCGCGGCGTGAAAGACGATCTCGGGACGATAGTGCGCAAAGACGCGCTCCAGCCGCGCCGCATCCCGGATGTCGGCGATGACCGGGGCAAGCGACGCCTCGGGGAAACGCACGCGCATCTCGCGGTAGATGTGATAGATGCTGTTCTCGCCGTGCCCCAGCAGGACGACCTGCCCCGCGCGTCGGTGCGCGATCTGGCGGCACAGTTCTGAGCCGATCGAGCCCCCCGCGCCGGTGACGAGGACGACCTTGTCGCGCAGGTAGGGCGCGTCGCCGTCCTCGGCGCGCACCGGGTCGCGCCGCAGCAAGTCCTCGATCTGTACGTCGCGGATCTGGCTGACCTGGACCCTGCCGCTCAGCAGCTCGTAGACGCCGGGGATGGTCTTGACCGGCACCGGGGTCGACCGGCAGATCTCGCGGATCGCCCGGATCGCCTGCCCCGGCGCAGTCGGCATGGCGATCAATACCTGGTCGACCTCGTGCGCGCGCACCAGCTCGGGGATCGACGCGCGCGTGCCGAGCACCGGCAGCCCGCGCAGCTGCATGCCGAGCTTGGCCTGGTTGTCGTCGACGAACCCGACCGGCTCCATGCCGACGCCCGGGTTGGCGCGCATCTCGCGCGCGATCATGGCGCCCGCCTCGCCCGCGCCGGCGATCAGCACCCGCTGCGTTCTCTTGCCCTGTCCCTGCAGCCCATTGTCCGCCTTGAGCGGGCCGAACTCGCCGAGGTAGCGCACCGAGAAGCGGATGCCTCCCACACAGACCACGCTGAGCAGCCAGTCGATGATCA
>JAFGIE010000035.1 GCA_016929775.1 Anaerolineae bacterium | reverse complement strand
GACCTCCGGGTTATGAGCCCGACGAGCTGCCTCTGCTCTACCCCGCAACGTGCCCCGTATTATACACCATTCTGCGGGAATGTCAAGTGCGATCCTGGACCAATCCTCTCAACTGCTTGACTTTTGGCCCGATAGATGCTATCCTTTGCCCTATCGTTGAGCCGCAATACGCAGCACCCCTACGGCATCCGGTGAGAAGGGACCAGACATGGCAGATATCCAGGCATTTGGCAATACCGTCATCGACAACGTCGAGCGCGTGATCATTGGCAAGCGTGAGACGATCAAACTGACCCTTGTCGGGTTGCTGGCGCAGGGCCACCTCTTGATCGAGGATGTCCCCGGCGTCGGCAAGACTATGCTCGCGCGGTCGATCTCGGCATCGATCGGCTGCTCCTTCCGGCGCATCCAGTTCACGCCCGACATGCTGCCGAGCGACGTGACCGGGGTCTCGGTTTTCAACCAGAAAACGCTCGAGTTCGAGTTCCGCCCCGGGCCTGTGATGGCGCAGATCGTCCTCACCGACGAGATCAACCGCGCCACGCCCAAGACACAGTCTGCGCTCCTGGAGGCGATGGAAGAGCGGCAGGTCACGGTCGACGGCGTGACCTATCCCATGAGGCGCCCCTTCCTGGTCCTGGCGACGCAGAACCCGATCGAGTACGAGGGCACGTTCCCGCTCCCAGAGGCGCAGCTCGACCGCTTCATGTTGCGCATCCGCCTCGGCTATCCCGACAAGGAGAACGAGCAAAAGATCCTCGACGCGCAGCAGTTCCAGCACCCGATCGAGACCTTGCAGCAGGTCGTGACCGTGCAGGAGTTGATCGCGGCGCAGGAAGAGGTGAAAAAGGTCCACGTCGACGACCTGATCAAGCGCTACATCGTCGACCTCGTCGCGCTGACCCGCGACCATCCCGACGCCTACCTGGGCGCCAGCCCGCGCGGCAGCCTGACCCTCTACAAGACGGCGCAGGTCTGGGCGGCGCTCGATGGGCGCGACTTTGTGATCCCGGACGACATCAAGGTGCTGGCGATGGCGGCACTCGCCCACCGCCTGATCGTCAGCCCTTCAGCCCGCATCCGGGAGGTCGATCCGCGCGCCGTGGTCGAGGACGTGCTGCAGTCCGTGCCGGTGCCTGGAGCGCGCGTGCGAGCGTAGGCGCGGGACCGCGCAGGGCAGCGGTCTCGTCCTCCCCTTGCGCCCGCACAGATGTAGAAACGGAAGCAGCGTGAAGAGAGCCTGGTTCTTTCTGGTCATCGCCGTAGTCTGTCTCGTCCTGGGCATGCACACCGGGCGAGATCTGTTCTACAACATGGTCTACCTCTTGGCCCTGGCGCTCGTCCTGTCGTTCATCTGGGCATGGACCGGGATCAGCTCGGTGCGCATCTCGCGCCGCACCCGCTCGCGCCGCTCCTCGGTAGGCAAGCTGGCGGAGGAGAGTTTCAGCGTCACCAACACTGGCATCTTGCCCAAGGTCTGGCTCGAGATCCGCGACCAGTCCACCCTCCCGGTGCACCGTGTCAGCCAAGTCCTGAACGCGTTGGCTCCCAAGCGCGGGCGTCATTGGGCTGTGCGCACGATCTGCCGCCGCCGCGGACGCTTCACGTTGGGCCCGCTCAGCCTGGTCAGCGGCGACCCGCTAGGGCTGTTCGAGTTCCGGCGGGACCTCAAGGTGTCGTCCGATATCGTCGTCTATCCGGCGATGATCCCGATCCCGTCCTTTGCGCCCCCCCTGGGCCAGCTGCCCGGTGGGGATGCGGTGCGACGGCGCACGCACTATATCACCACCAACGTCTCTGGCGTGCGCGACTATGCGCCCGGCGACAGCTTTAACCGCATCCACTGGCGCTCCACGGCACGGCAGGGGCGGCTGATCGTCAAGGAGTTCGAGCTCGACCCGACAGCCGACATCTGGCTGCTGCCCGATATGCACGCCGCCGTCCAGCACCAGCTGTCGGTCGCCGAACCGGAACCCCAGGACCCGTGGATCGCTATCCTCCGCGGGCAGCGACGGTCCGAGATCGAGCTCGACCCGGCAACGGAGGAATACACCGTCACCGTGGCAGCCTCGGTCGCCCAGCACTTTATCCACAAAGACCGCGCCGTCGGCATGATGACCTACGCCCAGGAGCGTGAAGTAACGCAGCCAGACCGTGGACACCGGCAGCTCACCAAGATGCTGGAGACCCTCGCCATGATCCGCGCCGAGGGCCAGATCCCGGTCGGGCAGGTCCTGCTCGGCGAGGGGGAACGCCTCGGTCGCGGCGTGACGCTGGTCGTCATCACTCCATCGCTCGACCGTTTCTGGATCGCCGCCGCGCGCGATGTGATGCGTCGCGGGGTCACCTTGATCGCGGTGCTGGTCGACCCGGAGGGGTTTGGCGGTCCCGCGGGCGCCGATCGCGCGATCGCCGAGCTGCAGGCGAGCCGCATCCCGGCATACCTTGTCCGCAACGGCGACAACCTCTCCGAGGCGCTCTCGCGACAGATGTCGTTCACGCGCCCGCGCCTCTAGCCTTTCGCCCCGCGCCTGGTGTCCGCTCGCGCGGGCGCCGCGCTCGGGACCCAGGTCGCCTGTCACCCAACCCCAAGGAGCCGCGAGCATGAACGCACTGGTGATCCCTGCGCCTGGGCGCGCCGTCTACCAAACCGTGCCTACACCCGCCCCTGGGCCGAGCGAGGTCCTGATCCGCGTCGCCGCCGCGGGCCTGTGCGGGACCGATCTACACATCT
>JAFGIE010000261.1 GCA_016929775.1 Anaerolineae bacterium | reverse complement strand
TAGGTTCGCCGGCTCGAGCTGTGTCCGCTGGCGAGTACGCTCGCCATCTACGGATACCACTTTCGCCAGGTATGCAAGCTGCACGTCTTGTAACAACAACTTGACCATTCTACACACGCGGCGTACAATACGTCACCACGTGCGGTGATGTGCGCCGCGTGGCGCGGCGTGCCGGCGAGGTCGGAGACCCGGAGAGAGGGATGAAACCAAGGCGCTACTGGGCATGGCGCATCGCGCACTGGCTGATGCGCATCATCACGAACCTGATCCTCAAGCTCGACACGTCGGGCGTAGGGCGCATCCCACCCACGGGACCGGTGGCGCTGATCGGCAACCACACCAACTTTATCGACCCCGTCCTCGCCTACACCGTGCACGACCGGTACGTCAAGGGCATGACCGCTTCGGAGACTTACCACCGCTTCCTGTTCAACATCCTCGCCTGGGCGGTCGACGCGATCCCGGTCGATCGGGGCACGCCCGATCGAGAGGCCATCCGGGCCTGTATTGAGGCGCTGCACAACGGGTGGGCCTTGTACATCGCGCCCGAGGGCACGCGCAGTGGGCACGGACGCCTGCAGGAGGGCAAGGCGGGGGTCACCTTTATCCTGCTCCAAGCCGGCACGCAGATCCCGATCTACCCGATCGCGTTCATCGGCCTGTGGGACTTTTGGCCCAACATCAAGCGCTTGCGCCGTACGCCCACGCGCGTGGTGATGGGCAAGCCCTTCTACCTAGCGCCGCCCCCAGGACGCGTGCGCGCACAAGTGCGGGACCAGATCACGACCGAGATGATGGGCCAGATCGCAGCGCTGATGCCGCCCGACCATCGCGGGCTGTACGCCGACCAAGTGGGCGTCGCGCCGCAGTACCTGCGTTTCGCACCGCCGAACGCCGCTGAGGGATAGGCCCATCTGCCCTCGCGCGCACAAGAAAAAGGCCCGTTCCTGGTGAGGAACGGGCCTTTTGGTAGCGCATGCGGGATTCGAACCCGCGATCTCTGCCTTGAGAGGGCAGCGTCCTGGGCCGCTAGACGAATGCGCCACACACACCTGGGAATTATACCCAAAAGGGCACCGAGTGTCAAATCCGATGTCTCTCCCTATGGCTGCGGGCAGCGGTGGTGACACGCTTCTAGGATCGCGACCTGGCGGCGCACGCTCTCCGGCGTGATCGCCAGCGGAGCACCATGCCGGATCGTCTCGTACAGGTCGAGGTAGAACCCGGTATGTCCGGGGCCAGTGAACTCGGAACGGTCCCAGGTCTGCTCGGTCCACTCGATCGGCTCGCGGTTGTAGCTGCGGTCGGGGGTCGGTCGCTCGTCAACTTGGCGCGGGGGGAGCTGCGCGGGATCGAGGTACTTCCAGCGCAACGCCCGCCGTGTCCCGGCAAGGCTGCCCTGCGTGCCCATCACCAGCCATGTCTCCTGCGAATAGGCGCACGCGCTGGTGATCTCGACCTCCACCATGGGCGCATTGGGCCCGCTCAAGATCAGCTTGACGTGGTCGTCGGCGTCGCCCACCGTCAACGTGCGCTCCAGATGACAGTAGACGTCGGGCTCTCCCGGGCCAAAGAACTGCAGCGCCATATCGATCGGGTGAGGCCCCGTGTTGTTCAGGCTGCCGCCGTCATAGCGCTGCAGGGTCTGCCAGTCCCAGCGCCTGCCGAATCCGTGCCACGCCAGGCGGATCATCACGATCCGGCCCAGCACACCCGAAGCGATCACCTCGCGCACCTTCAAATAGTCGGCGTCGTAGCGATAGTTCTGAAAGACCGTCAGCGTCCGCCCAGCCTGCTGCGCAGCCTCGATCATGCGGTCGGCATCGGCGACCCGGACCGCCATCGGCTTCTCGCACACGACGTGCTTGCCCGCTTGCAGGGCCTCGACGCTGCCGCCGGGATGAAGATAGCTGGGCAGCGAGACGACCACCAGTTCGACCTCGTCATCGCCCGCCAAGCCGGTCAGGCGATCGTAGGTCCGGCAGCTAAAGCGTGCGGCAGCCTCTTCCCGGCGCTCGGGCAGCCGGTCGGCGACGGCGACGACGCGATAGTGTTCGCTCAGCGGTTCGAGCAGCCGGGCGTGGATGCCCCATCCACTCCGCCCCAGACCGGCGATGCCCACGCGAATCGGATCGGTCATTGGTCTTCTCCTTTGCCTTTATGGTCGCGACACTGCGACCGATTGTACAACCAGACCACCCGGAGCGCAAACACACCCGCGCGGCCATTTTATGCGCGTCACCCGAAATGTGGTACAATACCGTCGAGCAGGCTGGCGTGCCCAGCCTGGCGTACCGGGAGAGTGTGAGGAAAGCCGGCTCGATGTCGATCAAGTGGCGTGAGATGATACAGGGAGCGCTGATCGGTCTGCGCGACTTTGCGCTGACCGTGTTCATCGTCGGCGCCATGCAGGTCCTGCTCGGCCTGATCGTCTGGCCGATCCTGTTCCGCAGCCATCCGCTCGGCCTGTCGATGGCCCTCTCCCTGGTTGGATTTGCCAGTTGGCTCCTATCGTTCATCTTTTCGCTGGGTGAGCGCCGGCGGCGCCGCTTCGACGGCGGCATCGATCTCGTCCCGCCCGAGGGACTCCGTGGCCCGCAGATCCTCGACGGACTGCAGAGCCAGCTGCAGCGCTCGGGCTGCGGGTTCATCCTCCTGGTCGGGAGCCTACTCCCGCTCGGGATTGCGTTCGTCCTGCGCCTGCGCGCCGATCTGCAGGCTGGGATGGACATACGGGATATCTTTCCCCCGATGCCATGACGTCGAATCGGCGCCGCAGCATCGGCCAACATCTGATTCGAACAGACATCTCACGGAGGTTGTCAATGACGACACTGGAACTGCCCGGCCCTGAGGCCAAGACGTGGATCGCGCGCGATCGCGCGCGCCTCTCGCCCGCGACCACCCGCCCCTATCCCTTTGTCATGGACCACGGCTCAGGCGCCGAGGTGTGGGATGTCGACGGGAACCGCTTTCTCGACCTCTGCGCCGGGATCGCCGTCTGCGCGACGGGGCACGGCCACCCGCACGTCGTGCAGGCGATCCAAGAGCAGGCAGCCCGGTTCCTGCACATGTCGGGCGCCGACTTTTACTACCCAGGACAGGTCCGGTTGGCGGAGCGGCTGAGCGCACTCGCGCCGATCGGGACCCCGACGCGCGTCTTTTTTGCCAACTCGGGCGCCGAGAGCATCGAGGCGGCGTTCAAGCTGGCGCGCTATCACAGCCGCAGACCGCGCATGTTGGCCTATGTCGGCGCCTTCCACGGGCGGACGATGGGCGCCCTCTCCTTGACGGCGTCCAAGGCAGTCCAGCGACGCGGCTTTGCCCCTCTCGTACCCGGCGTGACGCACGTTCCCTACCCCTACTGCTACCGCTGCCCGTTTCACCTGACATATCCGGCGTGCGACATCTACTGCGCGACCTACATCGACGAAACCGTGCTCGCGACGCACTGCCCCGCGGACGAGGTCGCCGCCCTCTTTGCAGAGCCGATCCAGGGCGAGGGAGGCTATGTCGTCCCACCGCCCGGATACTTTCACCGGATCCGCGACTTGTGCGACCGGCACGGGATCCTGCTCGTGATGGACGAAGTGCAGAGCGGCTTTGGGCGCACGGGCAAGATGTTCGCGAGCGAGCACTGGGGCGTCGAGCCCGACATGATTGCGATGGCAAAGGGCATCGCTTCGGGCATGCCGCTAGGAGCCCTGGTCGCGCGCGAGGACGTGATGGACTGGCCCCCGGGGGCACACGCCAACACGTTTGGCGGCAACCCCGTCTCCTGCGCCGCCGCCCTGGCGACGCTGGACCTGCTGGAAGGCGGTCTGATCGACAACGCGGCAGGGGTCGGCGCGTACTTGCTCGACGCGCTGCGCGCCCTGCAGACGCGCCATCCATCGGTTGGCGACGTGCGTGGCAAGGGACTGATGGTCGCGATCGAGCTGGTCCGCGACCGGGCAACGCGGGAAGCGGCGCCGGACCTGCGCGACCGGTTGGTGCGCGAGTGCTACCGGCGCGGCGCGCTGGTCTTGGGATGCGGCAAGAACAGCATCCGCTTCAGCCCCCCGCTCGTGATCGCGCGCGATCAGATAGACGAAGGGCTCGAGATCCTCGAAGCGGCGCTCTACGCGTGTGAGGCTGGAACGGACGCAGGATAGCGCCGCGCCCGGCGCGTGAACCGAGAGCGGAGGAACGAGGAGGAACAGACATGGCACAGAAGGCGGTCGGCATCCTGACCTCGGGCGGAGACTGCCCGGGCCTCAACGCCGCGATCCGCGGCGTGGGCAAAGCCACGCGTGGCGCGTATGGAAACCAGATCATCGGCTTTCGCGACGGCTTTCGGGGCCTGGTCGAGAACCGCATCGTCCGCCTGGACGACGGCGCCCTGTCCGGCATCTTGACCCTGGGCGGGACGATCCTCGGCACCAGCCGCGACAAGCCGCACAAGATGCCGGTCGGCAAGCAGACCATGGACATGGTCGACGTGGCGGTAGACAACTACCACCGGCACCACCTCGACGTCCTGGTCTGCCTGGGCGGCGCCGGCACGCAAAAGAACGCATACCGCTTGGCCCAGCGGGGGCTCAACATCATCACCCTGCCCAAGACGATCGACAACGACGTGTGGGGCACCGACGTGACGTTTGGCTTTGACACGGCGATGGGCATCGCCGCAGAGGCGATCGACCGCCTGCACACCACGGCAGAGAGTCACCACCGGATCATCGTCGTCGAGATCATGGGCCACAACACGGGCTGGTTGGCGCTCGGCGCCGGGATCGCGGGCGGGGCGGACGTGATCCTGATCCCCGAGATCCCGTACGACATCGCCAGCGTCGCCGACGCTGTCCGGGGCCGAAGCCGCGCCGGAAAGCGCTTCAGCATCATCGCCATGGCGGAGGGCGCGCTGTCGAGAGAAGAGGCGTCGGCGCTCAAAGAGGGCGAACGTGACGAGGACGGCGAGCACTCGCTCGACGTCGAGGCTGCCAGCGTCCGCCTAGCACGGCAGCTCCAAGCCATGACCGGGCTCGAGGCGCGCGTGACCGCCCTCGGGCACCTACAGCGGGGCGGCACCCCTTCGCCCACCGACCGGCTGCTCGCCACGCGCCTGGGCACGTCGTGCGCCGCCCTGATCGAGGAGGGCGCGGGCGGCGTCATGGTCGCCATCCGGCGCGACAAGTGCAAACCCGTGTCCCTGAAAAAGGTCGCCGGGCGACTGCGCACCGTGCCCGAAGACCACGCCTGGATCCGTGCGGCGCGCTTGGTGGGCACGTCTTTCGGCGATTAGGCCCATCGCCGCGCTCTAGACAAGGAGTCGACGCATGTCATCCCTGAACCTACGCATTGGCTTTGCGGACGCGATGACCAAGCTATGCTGGGACCGCATCTCCGACTGGGTGCTGGCAGATGCGCCCTCCGAGATCGACCTGTTCTGCGCGCGCAACGAGGTCAGCGGCGTCCAGGTCCACCTCAAGGCGCCCGAGGCATTCGTCCTCACCGTGGACAGGGCCAACTGGCTCCACGCCTTCGGATTCCAGCCGCGCGTGCGCCTCGACGTCCGCTTTCCGTCGCTCCCGGCGGACGCGGTCGAGGTGTTCCCGGTCGGGTACGTGGAAGGCGACGATCGCCGCGAGTGGGCCGAGTACCTGGAACGGGGCGGCTACATGGAGGCGCCCGCCTATCGGCCCCAAGCGGTGTACATCCGCCTCCGCGTCCCGGCGGGCCTCGCGCCGGGCGTGCACCACGGGCAGGTCCGCGCCTACACGCAGGTCGGGTTCGAGGATGAGGCGCCCTGTTGGGAGGGCACGATCCGGCTGCACGTCGCGCGCGCCGTCCTGCCCGACGTTGCAGACTGGTCGTTCCATCTCGACCTGTGGCAGCACTGTACCTCCATCGCGCGCTACCACCACGTCCCGCTCTGGAGCGACGCGCACTTTGGCCTGATCGACCGCTACTACGCTAGCCTGGCGCAGCTCGGACAAAAGGCGGTCAGCGTCATCGCCGCCGAGATCCCGTGGTCGGGGCAGCGCTGCTTCCGCGACCGGCAGTACCCGGCGTACTTGTTCGAGCACGCCGTGGTGGACGTGACGCGCGACCAAGCGGGGACACTGCACTATGACTACACTCGACTCGACCGGCAGCTTGCGCTCGCCGCGCGGCACGGGATCGACCGCGAGATCGAGGTCTTTGGCCTGCTCAACATCTGGGTCGACGAGGCGTTCGGGTTCGGCAAGGTGGCGCCCGATGCCCCGGACGCGATCCGCGTGCGCTGCTACGACCAGGGCGGCGAGACGATCACCTACCTGCGCACGGCGGACGAGCTGAGCCAGTTCATCGCCGCCCTCTACGCCCACCTGCAGGACCTGGGCGTGCTGGACCGCGTGCGGATCACGGCGGATGAGCCGAGCGATCTGGAGGCGTTCAACGAGCGCTTGGCCTTTATCCACGCCGCCGCCCCAGGCTTCAAGTACAAGGTGGCGATCAACCATTTCGAGTTCCTCGAGCACGCACACGCCCAGGTGGTGGACGCCGTGCCCAACCTCGTGCTCACCTGCCGCGACCCGGCGCTGACCCAGGAACGCGTCGCCCAGCTGCACGCGCGCGGCGGGCTGGTGCTGTGGTACGTGTGCTGCAGCCCGCCCCTCCCCAACACCTTTCTCCACTCGCCGCTCGTCGAGAGCGAGTTGATCGGGTGGCTGACGCACGCCTTTGGGCTCGACGGCTTCTTGCGCTGGGACTACTGCCTGTGGCCCTCTGAACCGTGGCGCCGGGTGAGCTGGCGCGCGCCGCACTGGCAGGCGGGCGACACGTTCTTTGTCCTGCCCGGCAAGGACGGCGCGCCGGTCGAGACGCTGCGCTTCGAGGGACTGCGCACCGCGGTGCAGGACTATGAGCTGATCGCGCTGGCAGAGCGGGCCCTGCCGGCAGACGCAGCCCAGGAGGCGATCGCGTCGGCGCTGGGCAGGATCTTGCGCACCGACCAGCTCGCCGGTTTCGCTGGCGTGCATCGCGCCCGCGCCGAAGAGCTCTATTCGCTCGACCCGCGCGACTACCAGGCTGCGCGCCGGATCATCCTCGACGCGATCGATCGTGCGGGAGAGGCGTGATCGGCTTCCGAACAGCGCCCCTTTGCTTGCACGCACTGGCGAAATATGGTACAATGCCCACGCTCTGGGGCGTCGCCAAGTGGTAAGGCAGTGGCCTTTGGAGCCATTACTCGCAGGTTCGAATCCTGCCGCCCCAGCCAACCGCGCTTTGCCCGAGGTGACCCACCCGTGGGGTCACCTCTTTTGGTCTCACCACGACCGGTAGGCGTCCGGCGCGCTTGCCTCGCTGCCTACGCGGTGCGGCGCGTCGCAGAGAGGAGACACGATGAGACTGGCAACGGTTGTACTCGCCGCTGGAGAGGGCACCCGGCTCCGCTCCCGTCTGACCAAGATCCTGCATCCCCTGGCGGGCAAGCCGATCGCCCGTTACGTGCTCGACACGGTCATGTCCGTCGGCGCAGAAGAGACGATCTATGTCGTCGGGCGAGACAGCGAGCAGTTGCGGCAAGCCCTGGGCATGGACCGGATCGACTATGTCTACCAAGAGGAGCGCAAGGGAACCGGGCACGCCGCGCTGCAGGCTCGACGCGTCCTGCACGACCGCTCGGACATGGTCCTGATCTGCTACGGCGACATGCCGCTGCTGCGCGCGGAGACGCTCCAACAACTGGTCGACAACCAGGCGCGCGGCGAGAGCGCGCTGACCATGCTCACCCTGGTCCACGACGACTCGATGGGCTTTGGACGCGTGGTGCGCGGGCCCGACGGGCGCGTCCTCGAGGTGGTCGAGGAAAAGGTCTGCACCCCGGAGCAACTGGCGATCAAGGAGCTGAACTGCGGCGTGTACTGCTTTGACGCCGCGTGGCTGTGGGCGCACATCGACGAGATCCCGCTCAACCCGGTCAAAGAAGAGTACTTTCTCACCGACATGGTCGGCATCGCCGTCGCCGACGGGCAGCGCGTGGACGCGATCTCGATCGAGGACGCCGACGAGGTAATCGGGATCAACACGCGCGCACACTTGGCCCAGGCCGAAGCCGCGATCCGGCGCCGTGTCAACGCCCGCCTGATGGCCTCGGGCGTGACCCTGCAGGACCCCGATGCGACGTACGTCGAACCGAGCGTCGAGGTCGGGCAGGACACGATCCTGCTCGCCAACACGCAGCTGCGCGGGGCAACGACCATCGGGCGCGAGTGCACGATCGGCCCCAATACACTCGTACAGGACAGCGCGATCGGCGATCGCTGCCGCGTGATCGCGTCCGTGATCGAGGGGACGTCCGTGCCGGGCGATCGCGAGATCGGCCCCTTTGCACACCTGCGAGCCAGCCATCGCGCGCCAGAGGAGGGAGGAGCACTGTGATCACAGACGACGACCTGATTGCCCTTGCCAGGGAGGCGCGCGCGCACGCCTACGCCCCCTACTCGGACCACGCCGTCGGGGCTGCGCTGCTGGGCGCCTCTGGGCGGGTCTACACCGGCTGCAACGTCGAGAACGCCGCCTACTCGCACACGATCTGCGCCGAACGGACGGCGCTGGTCAAAGCCGTCTCCGAAGGAGAGCGATCGTTCACCGCGATCGCCGTCGTCACCCCCAAGGGAGGGACGCCCTGCGGCGCGTGCCGGCAGGTCCTCGCTGAGTTCGGCCTCCAGATCCGCGTGCTGATCGCCACCCCCGACAGGCTGGTCCACGAGACTACGGTCGGCGATCTGCTGCCCCACGCCTTCTTGCCCGCGGATTTGCCGTAGCGATGGCGTGCTTGTATAATGTGGCTCGACCAACGACCAGGCAAGTCCGGGTGGGGGTGGCGCTTGCCTGTTTTTCGTATGGTCAGGAGGTCCTCGCACCGTGAGCCACGGACGTGAGCGGCTCTACCGCACCGAAGCGGTCATCCTGCATCGCCAGGACCTGGGCGAGACCGACCGACTGCTGACGCTGTACACGCCAGACCAGGGCAAGGTGCGCGCGATCGCCAAGGGCGTGCGCAGACCCAGCAGCCGCAAAGCGGGTCACCTCGAGCTGTTTATGCACAGCGCACTGCTGGTCGCCAAGGGCCGCAATCTGGACATCGTGACCCAGGCAGAAGCCGTCCACCCCTTCCGAGCCCTGCGCGAAGACCTGGACCGGATCACGTACGCACACTATGCCGCCGAGCTGCTCGACCGCTTCGCTTCCGAAGGCCAAGAGAACCAGCCCGCCTTTGCACTGCTGGTCGAGACGCTGAACCGGCTGTGCGAGGCGCACGACCTGCCGCTCACGGTGCGCTACTATGAGCTGCGATTGCTCGCGCTCGAGGGCTACCAGCCGCAGCTCTTTCGCTGCCTACACTGCGAGGACGTGATCCAGCCCGTGACCAATTACTTCGATCCGGAGGCAGGCGGCGTGCTGTGCCCGCGCTGCGGCGAGGGCCTGATCGCGCGTCCAGGTATGCCGACGCGTGCGCGCCCCGTGTCAGTCAACGCGCTCAAGGTGCTGCGCTTTCTCCAGACGCGCGACTATGAGACGTGCAGCCGGCTGCGCCTGACGCCAGAGACCGCAAACGAGATCGAGTCGCTGATGCTGCACTATATCACCTACATCCTCGAGCGCAGCCTCCGCTCGGTCGACTTTATCCGCCGCTTGCGGCGCGAGCGGGCCAATCTGCGCACGCCCGGCGCAGCCGCGCAGCTCGGGAGCAGGAGCGAGCCATGAGCTACTCGTTTGAGGCATACCAGCAGGGGTTGCTCGCCTTCGAGCGCGAGCGTGGTTGGCATCGCGTGCTGCCCAGCCACACCTTCCTGCACATGGCCGAGGAGCTGGGCGAGATCGGGCGCGTCCTGCAGTGCATGGACGGGTACCGGACGACCGACCTCTCGCCCGAGGCGCTACGCGCGGCGCTCGCCGGCGAACTGGCTGACCTGACTGCCTTTGTGTTCAAGCTGGCTAGCCAGCACGGCATCGACCTGGGCCAAACCATGGAGGCGCACCTGCGCAAGGTCACGACGCGCTACGAGGACGTCGAGGCTGGACACGAAGAGATGGCGCGCTATGTGTCCTACCAGGAGCGCAATCTCGACTGGCTCCAGGGAAGAGGAGAGACAAGATGACCGCACCCCTGTCCTTCCAGGAAGTGATCCTGCGCTTGCAGCGCTACTGGGCGGAACACGGCTGCACGATCTGGCAGCCCTACAGCGAAAAAGTGGGCGCCGGCACCTACAACCCGGCGACCGTGCTGCGCGTGCTCGGGCCTGAACCGTGGAACGTGGCTTACGTCGAGCCCTCCTTCCGCCCCGACGACGGGCGGTACGGCGAGAACCCCAACCGCATGCAGATGCACTTCCAATTCCAGGTGATCCTCAAGCCGGATCCGGGCGACCCGCAAGAGCTGTACCTGGGCAGCCTGGAGGCGATCGGGATCGATCGCCTAGAACACGACCTGCGCTTCGTCGAGGACAATTGGGAAAGCCCCGCCCTCGGCGCCTGGGGCCTGGGCTGGGAAGTGTGGATGGATGGTCAGGAGATCAGCCAGTACACGTACTTCCAGCAGGCTGGCGGCTATGCGCTCGATCCGGTGTCGGTCGAACTGACCTACGGACTCGAGCGGATCGTCATGTCACTGCAGCACGTGCGCAGCGTGTGGGAGATCGACTGGGACGGCACCAACACCTACGCCGACATCCTCCTCCGCCCCGAGATCGAGCACTGCACCTATGACTTTGAGGTAGCGGACGTCGAGCGGATGGCCCAGCTGTACAACCTGTACGAGGCCGAAGCCCAGGCGTGCCTCGCCAAGGGCCTGGTCATCCCGGCACACGACTATGTGCTGCGCTGCTCGCACACCTTCAACTTGCTCGACGCGCGCGGCGCGATCGGCGTCACCGAGCGCGCGCAGTACTTTGCCCGCATGCGCAACCTCTCGCGCCAGGTCGCCAAGGCCTACGTCGCCCTGCGCGAGGAGATGGGCTACCCGATGCTCCGGACCAGGGACCAGGCTGCGGGGGCGAGCCCCGTTTCGGCGGGTCCGCCAGAGCGAGCGGTGTACAGCGATGCCCCCGAGACCTTCCTGCTCGAGATCGGGACCGAGGAACTGCCCGCAGGCGACGTCGCAGATGCCCTCGCCCAGCTCGCGACGCTGGTGCCGCAGATGCTGCACGACCTGCGCCTGGAACACGGGCCGATCTCGGTCGAGGGCACCCCGCGCCGCCTGGCAGTGCGGGTGGAGCGCGTTGCCCCGCGCCAGCCGGATCGCGAGATGATACTGCGTGGCCCCCCCGCCAGCCAGGCCTACGATCAGGACGGCAGCCCAACCCGAGCCGCGCAGGGCTTTGCGCGCAGCAAGGGCATTCCGGTCGAGGCGTTGCAGGTCCGCGACGTCGAGGGCGGGCAGTACGTCGTCGCCGTGGTCCACGAGTATGGGCAGCCCGCGGGCCAAGTCCTCGCCGGCGCGCTGGCTGACCTGGTCGCCACGCTCAGCTTTGGCAAGAGCATGCGCTGGAACGCCTCGGGCGTGGCCTTCTCGCGCCCGATCCGCTGGTTCGTCGCCCTGTTGGGCAGCGCGGTCGTGCCCTTTGCGTACGCGGGCCTGCACAGCGCACGCGTGACGCGCGGGCTGCGCATGTACGGATCGCCAGCGATCCAGATTCCGGACGCCGCATCGTACCTCGCCAAGATGGCGGCGCACGAGATCGTGGTCGATGTGGCCCAGCGCCGCGAGATGATCCGCTCGGGCGCAGAGCGGCTCGCCGCCGAGGTGGACGGCGTGATCCCGGACGACCCCGCCCTGCTCGACGAGATCACGCACCTCGTCGAACGACCCACCCCACTGCGCGGCGCGTTTGAGCCCGAGTACCTGAGCCTGCCCGCCGAGATCCTGATCTCGGTGATGAAGACGCACCAACGTTACCTGCCGGTCGTCGGCGCGCCAGGCACCGATCGTGCGGACCAGCTCCTGCCCTACTTTGTGACAGTGCGCAACGGCGACGACGAGAACCTAGAGATCGTGCGCCAGGGCAACGAGGACGTGATCCGGGCGCGCTTTGCCGACGCCCAGTTCTTCTTTGCGCACGACACGCGCCAGCACCTGGCGAACTTTTTGCCGCGCCTCGCGACGCTGACCTTCCAAGAGCAGCTCGGCTCGATGCTCGACAAGGTCAGGCGCCTGGAGCGGCTCGCACCTCGCCTGGGCGAGATGCTTGGCTTGTGTGCAGCCGAACTGATGACCGTACAGCGCGCCGCCAACCTATGCAAGGCAGACCTGGCGACCCAGATGGTGGTCGAGATGACCAGCCTGCAGGGGATCATGGGGCGCGAGTATGCGCGCCGCAGCGGCGAACCCGATGCCGTCGCCGAGGCGATCTATGAGCACTATCTGCCGCGCTTTGCCGACGATGCCCTGCCCCGCACGAAACCCGGGATCGTGATCAGCCTGGCGGACCGCCTGGACAGCCTGGTCGGGCTGTTCGCCGTAGGCCTGGCGCCCTCTGGGACCAAGGATCCCTTTGCCCTGCGCCGCGCCGCCCTAGGCATCGTCCAAGTGCTGCTGGGCAACGCGCTGCGCTTTGACCTCAAGGTGGCGCTCGCGCGCGCCGCCAAGCGCCTGCCCGTACAGGCTGACGCGGACGTCCAGCAAGCCGTGCTCGACTATATCGCCCAGCGGCTGCGCGGGGTGCTGCTCGACAGCGGCGTGCGCTACGACGTCGCCGATGCCGTGCTCGCCGCCCGCAGCCACGACCCGTACTGGGCCGCACAGGCTGCCTCCGCGCTGGGCGCGTGGGTCGAAGCCCCCGACTGGATGGACCTGCTCAACGCCTATGCGCGCTGCGTGCGCATCGTGCGCGACCAGGAGAGCCGCTACCCGGTCGAGCCCGCGCACTTGACCGAGCCCGCATCGACTGCCCTGTGGCAAGCCCTCCAAGAGGCGCAGGAGGCGCTCCCGGCGGACGAGCCAGGCGTCGACGACGTGCTCTCGGCGATCCGGGGGCTGGTGCCGGCGATCAACCGCTTCTTCAACGACGTGCTGGTCATGGATCCAGACCTCGCGGTGCGCGAGAACCGCTTGGGCCTCGTCCAGTCCGTCGCCGCACTGACCGACGGGATCGTCGATCTCTCCAGGCTGGAGGGGTTCTAGGCCCAACCTCGACCGCCCCGCCCAAGTGACCGTCTGCAGCAGTGGTGCGCATGAGCGACCGACCGACCAACCGAGAATGGATCGTCGTTGTCTCGCTGATCCTGCTCTCCCTGCTGCTGCGCCTGGTTGGCCTGGGCGCCGTGCCGCCGGGGGTGCGCTTTGACGAGCTGGTCAACGTCAAGATGGCGGACCACGTCTACGCCGGGGAGTGGCCGATCTACTTCCAGGAAGCCTGGGGGCACGAGCCGCTCTACCACTACCTCCAGGCCCTGGGCATGTGGCTGCTGGGAGAGACGGTGCTCGGGGTACGGGTGGGATCGGCCCTCATGGGCGTGCTGGGCGTCCTTGCCGCGTACGTGGCCCTCCGCCGCCTGTACGGGCGCGCCGTAGCCTCCCTCGCCGCGCTGCTGCTGGCGACGTCGCTGTGGTCCCTGATGTACAGCCGGATCGGCCTGCGGCACATCAGCCTCACCCCGTGGGTCAGCGCGACCGTCTACTGCCTATGGCGGGGACTGGAGGCGCCGGTCGACCGGCGGCGCCGCGTCTTGCTCTGGTTCGGACTGGCTGGCGCCTCCACTGGCATCGCCCTGCACACCTACTTTGCCAGTCGCGTCTTGCCGGCGATCCTGATCGCCTTCCTAGTCTACATGGCCCTCGTCCACCGGCGCGCCCTGCGCGGAAGGTGGTGGGGCGTGATCCTGCTGTTCGTCGTCCCCGCCCTCATGGTCACGCCGATGGCGCTCTATCTGCGGGACCACCCTGAGCTCGAGCAGCGCCTGGGACAGGTCAGCGGCGGGCTGCTCGCCGCCGTGCGCACGCGTGACCTGCGCGCCGCCGGCGAGATCGTGCTCGACACGCTGGCGATGTTCAGCGTGCGGGGGGACCCAGAATGGCTGTACAACATCTCTGGGCGCCCGGTATTTGACCCACTGACCTCGATCCCGTTCTACGTCGGCATCGCCCTCGCGGTGTGGCGCTGGCGCGAGCCCAGGCACGCCTTGCTGCTCCTCTGGTTGCTCGGCGGCATTTCACCCTCGTTGCTCAGTTGGCCCGCCGGGAGCCTGGGGCACACCATCGTCGCACAGCCAGCAGCCTTTGGCTTCGCTGCACTGGGCCTGGCGGCGCTGTGGCGTTGGGCGGCGCGGCGGCGCGCACGCACGGCGCGCTGGGGCACGCGCGCGCTGGTCGCAAGCGCGCTCGTCCTGTTCGTCGCCGCCAACAGCCACGACTACTTTTACCGGTGGCCCCGCTTTCGCGAGGTGCGCCACGAGTACCAAGCGCCGGTCACGGCAGTGGCGCGCTACCTGCAAGAACACGCCAAGGCGGATGCGGTCGCCGTCTCTGCCCCCTATGTCGACTACTGGAACCCGTGGAGCGTCATGAACTTTCGCCTCTATGCGCCCGCTCTCGCCGATCGCGTGCGCTGGTTCGACGGCGCACAGAGCCTGCTCCTGGCGGCGGGTCCGGCGACGTGGGTGTTCCTACCCGAGCACCTGCTCCTGCCGTCGGACCTGCATCCCGAGTTGGACGCCATCCTGCGCGACGGAGCGGGCCCGGCAGAGCGCGTCTACCGGGACCGGATCGGCGACCAGGTCGAGATCTATCTATGGGAGGACCGGGAGGCGCTCGACCAGGCACTCGACCGCGCGGCGCAGGGCAGTGCGTGGGCGAGCGCCGAAACCACCTATCTGGGCGAGGCGTCTGACGCGAGCCGCGTCCCGCTGCGCTTCCCCATCGCGTTCGGCGAGCGACTCTCGCTGCTGGGATACCGCTATGCGCGCGACGATGCCGCCCCAGGTGAGACGTGGGAACTGACGACCTACTGGGCTGTCACGGCGTCGGACCCGAGTCCCCTCGCCCTCTTCCTGCACGTGCTCGACGACCAGAACGCCGTGCGCGCAGGTTGGGACGGGCTGTACGTGTCCACCGAGAGCTGGGCGACGGGCGATCTGTTCATCCACCGCCACGCGCTCGCGCTCCCCAGCGACCTGCCATCCGGCGTGCTGCGGGTCGAGGTCGGCGTCTACTCTCCGGTCACGCTCGCGCGCCTGCCCGTGCTCCCTGGCGATGGCAGTCGTGCGCCACACGATCGCGCACTGCTGGCGCCCCTGGATACAAGATAGGACCTGCGCGTACGAGCTGTAATCAAACTGTAATGCAAACGCGTTTCTTCTGTCAAGTTGATGGTTGACCGAGCATGGTGACTGTAGTACAATGTAGAAAGCCGTAACATCGGTATGCAACGCTGGGGAGCGCGCATGTTTGTGCTAAGAGATGTACTCCAACTCCTCACGTCCCCCCCCGGGGGTATGGTCTACCACCTGGTGCTCCTGCTCAGTATCTGGGCGGTCGTGGGTCTGTCGCTCTCGCGGTGGTCGCGCGGCGAGCGGAGCGGCAGCGTCCCGCGCCTGCTGCTGGCGAGCTCTCTGCTCTCCGTGGGTCGACTGGTCCTGTTCCTGATCGCCCTGTTCGATCGCGCCGGCAGCGATCCCGGTCTGGGATACCTGATCACGATCGGCGTCCCACTGGAACGCTTTCTCGATGCCCTTGCGGTGCTACTGATCTGCTGGTCGATCGCCTTGTCGCCCGCGCAGCGCACGCTGGGCCGCATCTACATCGGCGTGACCCTCGTCTTGGCGCTGTGCCTGTACATCATCTGCGCGATCGAGTGGGCTAGCACGCTCCAACTGAACCCCGAAGCGATCTATAACCAATCGTGGCAGCGCTGGGCGTGGGAGCTCAGCCAGGTCGTGGTCCTGCTCGGCGTATGGGTCTATGTGATCGCGGTTCCAATCCAGGAGCGGGGCTTAGTCCTGGTGCTCTTGAGCGTGCTTGCCGTCGGGCACGTGATGCAGGCGATCGCGCCACAGACAGACCACATTCCCGACCTCGCGGGGTGGGTCCGCCTGGCGCACGTGATCGCGTTCCCCTACTTTGCCGTGACCGCCTACCAGCTCACCCTATCCCGGTTCGACGCCCACGCTGCCAGCTTGCAGTCGACGAACAAGGAAACGCTGGACCAGATCGCTGGGACGATGGACCTGCTCGACGCCGGGCTCAGCCTGTCCGCATCTCTCGATCAAGACACCGTCCTCCAGCGCGCCGTCCACAGCGCATCCAAGCTCCTGGACGCCGACCTGTGCGCGATCGCGGTCCTGGACTCTGGCGCGGCAGACGCAGAGCTCAAGGTCGCGCACCGCGCGGCAGAGGTCGAGCGCCCCGGTCGGCGGTTCCAGGTCAGCCGCTACGCCGCGGTCCAGCGCGCACTCGGACAGGGAAGGCCCGTGGTCTCTGGTCCACAAGCCGAGCCGGGCATCTCCGAGGTGCACGAGTTGCTGGACAACCGCCGGGAGGGCCCGCTGGTCATCCAACCCCTCGCCCACAATGCAGAGACGGTCGGCATCCTGTTTGCGTCGCGCCCTCACTCGCTGGCGCCCTTTACGGCGTCGCAGGTTCAGCGGGGCGAGGTGCTGGCGCAGTTCGTCGCCATCGCCCTGCTCAACGCGCGGGCATACGCAGACACAGGGACGCGCATCGCCGAGCACAAGCGCAGCATTGCGGCGCTGGAACAGGGACTCTCGCGGACCCGCGCCGATCTGGAGAACCGGCTCAGGCAGGCAAAGGAAGAGATCGCGGTCTATGTCCAAAAGCTGTACGAGGCCGAAGTGGCGGAACAGAGAGCGCAGACCGATGCCCGGGAGCTGCGCCAGCAACTACGCGCCCTGAGCCAGGAAGGCGGCGCAGTGCGCGTCGCGCCTGTGCCGCCGGTCGAGGGCGCAGCCGAGGGCGATCTGCTGCGCAAGCGCCTCGCGACCCTGGAGGTAGCGCGCCAGCAACTGCAGCGACAGGTCGAGGACCTGGAGCAGGAACGCAAGGAGCTGCGCGCCCAAGTGGCCCAACTCGAGAGCGCCGCTGCCGAACCCGAGGGGGCGCTCCCGACGCCCGAGCTGGCGCTGGAGGCCCTGCCCTACGGCGTCATCGTCGCCGACGCCGGAGGGGCGATCGTGCGACTCAACACGGTCGCGGCGCGGCGCCTGAACCTGCGCCCCGACACGTGGGTCGGAAGGACGCTGGATGCTCTATGGCCCGAGGAGGAGTGGCAGTCCGCCGTCCGCGCGCTGATGCACCGCGACCCGACACAGACCTCGCCGCTGGAACCGATCAGCGTGCGCCGCCCCGCGGACGACGTCGAGATCAGCTTGGTGCCGCTGCGCGCAGACCAGCAGCAGGTGGGCGTGCTCCTGCTCGTCCTCGACACACCGAGAGACGTCGAGGATAGGCGCGCCCGGGACGAGTTCCTCTCCTCCGTCTCTCAGGAGCTGCGTACGCCCATGACGTCGATCCTCGGCTACACCGAGCTGTTGATGAACGAGTCTGTGGGATCGCTGGAGACGATGCAGCGCAAGTTCTTACAGCGCGTGCAAGCCAACGTCGAGCGCATGGGCGCCATGCTCAACGACCTGATCGGCGTGACCGCGATCGACTCGGGCACGCTGCAGATCGAGCTCGAACCGGTCGACGTCGAGTTGGCGCTCGGGCAGGCGCTGCACAAGGTGCAGTTCCGGCTGGAGGAACGGGATCTGCAGACACACGTCGCGGTCAGCAGCCTGGACCCGATCTATGTCGATCCCGAGTCCTTCCAGCAGGTGATCGACAACCTGCTGAACAACGCCTGCAAGTCCTCCACTGCCGGCACGACGATCCATGTCCGTGCGGCACAGGAGAGCGATGAAAGCGGGCGCGCTTTGCTCCACGTAGCAGTGACGGACACCGGCGGCGGCATCGCCCCCGAGGATCACACGCGCGTCTTTGAGCGCTTCTACCGCGCCGACGATGCCCTGATTGCCGGGTTAGGCGAGACCGGCGTTGGCTTGGCGATCGTCAAGGCACTGGTCGAGATGCACCAGGGGCGCGTATGGATCGAGAGCGAGATGGGGCGTGGCACGACCTTCCACTTTACCCTCCCCTATGGCCTCCAGCACAGCATGGACATCGATCCCAGCAACCGCGCGTTGGCTCAGCGCCGCGCGCGGGGAGCCAGAGGACATGAGTGACCGCTCTTCCGGACAGAATGCCCACGGCAGAGACCCGGGAACGCCCAGGAACGCCGCCAGCTCCCGCGGACCGCGCACTGGCTTGTCCCCCACGCTCCGCCAGGTCCTGCTCGGGATCGGGATCGTTGCGCTCTTGGCGTGCCTCGTCCTGGGCAGCACCGTGCTGACCCTCGAAGAGGGACGCGCCCGCCAGGCGGCACAACCCACGTCGACGCCGACGTTCTGGCTCCCCATCCTGCCCACCGACACGCCTGCGCTGACGGACACGGCTGTGCCCATACCGACGGCGACGCCCGCTGCCACCAAGCCGCAGGAGACGCCATCGACGCCCCTTCCGCCTACCGCGACGTACACGCCGCAGGCAACCTCGACCCCACCTGCGACCTCCACCCCGTCCGCGACCTCCACCCCGCCGGCGACCGCAACGCGGACGTGCCGGGTCCCGCCGGGATGGCGGATCTATGTCGTGCAGCGGGGCGACACGCTGACGGGGCTCGCACGGCTGTATGGCACCAATGTCCCAGCCATTGTCGACGCCAACTGCCTGACCTCGCTCACGATCTATGCCGGGCAGTCGCTCTACCTGCCTGCGCGCCCGGTGGCGCCAACACTGCCTGCCACGTTCACGCCGACCGCAACGCGCTGTGTGCCCCGCCCACCCGCCGAGTGGGTCCTTTACCAGGTCCAGCCGGGCGACACGCTGTACAGCTTGGCCCTAGAGCGCGACACCACGGTGGACCGGATCCGGTCCGTCAACTGCCTGTCTGGGTATGCGCTCTATGCCGGGCAGCAGATCTACCTGCCCCCTGCCCCACCTACGGCGACGCCGACGTGGACCTATGTCCCCACCTCGACGCCGACCATCAGCCCAACCCTGTCGCTGACCCCTGTGGACACCCCGGAGACGCCGACAGGCACGCCCACGCCGACGACCGAGCCCACGCCCACCGAGACCGCGACGACCGTGCCCACGGCGACGACCGAGCCTACGCCCACCGAGACCGCGACGACCGTACCCACGGCGACGACCGAGCCTACGCCCACCGAGACCGCGACGACCGTGCCCACTGCGACGACCGAGCCTACGCCCACCGAGACCGCGACGACCGTGCCGGGCAGCTAAGCGCCTGGGCGCGTTCCCGCACGGTGCCTACCGACAGCGGACGATCGCGTCCCCGGGCGAGGCGCTGCACGGCGCCGCCGCAGGCTGCACGACAGCAAGAAACCCTCCTGGAGGCGAGATGCCCCCAGGAGGGTTCCACTGGACGTGCGCCTGCGCCGGGTGCTACTCGCGCAGGATGATCGGCAGATAGACCGCCCAGACAGGCGCAGGCTCAGCGAGCAGCACATAGCGAGCCGCCTCGCCGCAGCCATACACCTCCTCTCCGGGCCATGGGGTGACGCTCAGGTAGGCTCGCCCTGTCGTCGGCGGATCCCAGACCAGCTGACCCTCGCCCTGGGCGTTGGCAACGCCCAGCGCCGCCCCGCTGGCGTCATAGATCTCGAGCAGCACGGACACAGACGGATCGACCGGCGTGACGGTGAACGTGATCGTCTGCCCCGCCCAGAGCTCGAACCAGACAAAGTCCTTGTCTGCGGCATAGTAGACCGGATCGCTGTCAAAGGAATGCAGCTGGGACACGCCAGGCACGATCGGTCCTGCCGTCTGCCACGTATCGTCGACCTCGTACGCGTCAGGGCAGGTGTGCGAGATGATGCCCTGCGCGCCGACGTTTGCGGGCGCTGCCGCATAGGTCCGCGCGAGGAAGGGCAGGAAGAGCCAGTACCGCTCCTCGCGCTGCAGCCAGATGTCGTACTCGGTGTAGCAGTTAACTAGGCCTGCGCGGTTCCTGACCCTCACATAGTACACCCCGTCGCGAGGCGCCTGCCACACGATCCGCGACGAGTAGTTGTCCGTGCCTTCATAGTCGTCGTTGGATGCGATGACCGTGCGTCCATCGGGTTCGACCAGGTCGAGGACGGTGTCTGCTCGCTGCCCCCACGCGGACGTCGTGACCGTATAGATCTGACCCCGCTGTGCGGTGAATCGCAGCCAGTCGGCGCTGTCATCTGCAAAGTTGTGCAGCTGAGGCACACCGGGCAGCAGCGCCGCGGCATCCGTGTAGACGTCGTCCGGTTCGTAGGCGTCCGCGCAGCAGGAGATGGTGCTCCACGTAGGCGGCGGCGTGTTGTTTTCCACGTTGGGATCGGTCGTCTGACTGCCGATCGCGACGCTGTTGACGAGCGAACCAGTGCCCGGCAGGACGGTCACGGCAAAGGTGATGGTGTCCGAAGCGCCAGCAGCGAGGGCGCTGCGGCACCAGGTCAGCGTTGCGGGCGGGCCCGCGTCCGCTACCGGTCCCACCCAGCCATCAGGCTGACCGGCATCCCCGGCAAAGGAAACGCCCGTTGGCAGCGTATCGGTGATGCACACGTTCTGCGCGTCGGACGGACCATCGTTGGCGTAGGATAGCGTGTAGAGCAGGTTGGCTCCAGCTGCAACCGGTTCCGGCGCCGCGTTCTTGGCAATGCGCAGGTCCGCCCGCGTGTCGACCCACGTCACGACGTCGTCGACGTCATTGCCCGCGATCGGATCCAGGGTCGTCGGCGACCACACGGAAGCCGAGTTGGTGATCCAGCCGCTGGCGTCGCTGTGGACCTCGACGACCACCACATAGGTCTGCGCCGCGCCGTTGACCAGCGTGCCGAGCGCCCACTCCAGCTCCGAGCCGACCAGCGTGGGACTGACCGGTCCCGTCGCAGACAGGAACGTGACCTCCTCGGGAAGCTGGTCGGTCAGCGTCACGTCCTCGGCGTCGGACGATCCTGCGTTGCGAACCTGCAGGGTGTAGGTCAGCACGGTGCCGGCGATCGTGGTGTCGGCGGGATCGCCGCTCTTTGTGAGCTGTAGGTCAGCGGCTACGCCGACATAGACTGCCCACGTTCCTTCGTTCGGGAGCGCCGGGTCCGTTGTGTCGGCAGTCAGCAGGGCAGTGTTGGTGATCAGCCCGCTCGCCCAGCTCTCCACCTCGACCACCACCGTGATCGTCTCCGACGCCCCTGCTTCCAGCGTCCCCAGCGCCCACGTCAGCGTCGAGCCCGCCGCCACCGGCGCCACCCGCCCCTCCGCCGACACGTACTTTACCTCGC
>JAFGIE010000034.1 GCA_016929775.1 Anaerolineae bacterium | reverse complement strand
CTCGTGTCTTGCGAGAACGTGTTCCTCACTCAGGAGTCCCGATCCCCCGAGCCAAGGCTGCGCTGCCGGCGTCTCAAGGCGCTTCCGAGTGCGCCGGATCGCAGAGCGCGGCGTAAAACGGGGGACGCCGGTCGACCCGGATGTCGTTCTCTGGGGTGAGGTGCTTGTCGCGCGCACGTGCGACGTCGATCTCGACAATGTGCAGCTCGGGGCGATCGCTGGGCGCGCGGTGGATCAGCTCGCCGCGCGGCGCAACGATCTGGCTCCCTCCAGTGAAGGCGATCTCGCCGTGGGGCCTGGCATCCGCGCCGTGCCGGTTGGCAGTCACGGCGTAGACCAAGTTCTCGAGGCAGCGCGTGAGCATCGCTTGCTGGCAGTAGGCCAAGACCAGGTTGGCGGGGTGGCAGATCAGGTCGGCGCCCGCCAGCGTCAGGGCACGCGCGACCTCGGGGAAGACCCAATCGAAGCAGATCATCATCCCCACACAGAGGTCGCGCACGTGGCTGACGTCGAGCGGCGTGTCACCGGGATCAAAGCAGCGCTTTTCCGCTGCAAAGAGATGCAGCTTGCGATAGGTGTGCACGATCCCCTGCGGCCCGATCAAGAGTGCGCTGTTGAAGCAGCGGTCGCGCTGCCGCTCGGCAAAGCCGGTGACCAGGTAGAGGTCGCGCTGCCGGCAGAGGGCGATCAGGCTGTCGACCGTGTGCGAGTGCTGCGGGTCCTCCGCCAGGTGAAAGAGCTCCTGCCGGTCGCGGAAGTGGTAGCCGGTGAAAGGCAGCTCGGGCAGTACGATCAGGTCGGCATCGACCCTGGCGAGGGCGTGGACGACGTGGGCGAGGTTGCGTTCCACTTGGCCAAAGACCGGGGCGAACTGGAAGAATCCGATGCGGGCCATAGGCGTCACCTCCTCGTGGGGCGATCCGGGCGGGATGCGTAGCACAGCTGGGTCGACCGCCGCGCGGCTGGGACACCGGTCGGTGCGGGTCGTGGCGGACCTAGTGCTGGATCGTGACCGGCACGACGCACTCTTGCGAGTTGCCCGTGCGATCGATGGCGATCAACATGAAGCGATAGTTGCCGTTGGGCAGGTGGGCGGTCTGCCAGTAGCCCAGGTCGCCGTTCTCGACCGGGGTGCGAAAGGTCTGCACCCAGTGCCACTCGTCCTCAAAGTCGCGGCTCTGGAACTTGAACTCGTAGCGGTCAAAGTTCTCCTTGGTTGCCGTACCGAGGACCGCAATCCCGGCGTCCACGACCTGGTTGGCGCCGGGCTGCAAGACCTGCACGTTCGCGTGGGGACAGGACGCCGGGGCAGGGGGCGCAGCTGTGGTCGGGGTGCCCAACGCGAGGGTTGGGAGGACGATCGTCGTCACGCGTGGCCTGCGCGTCGCCGTAGGTTCGGCGGTCGGGGTCGCCTCTCCGGACACCGTTGCCGTTTCGCGCGGCGGCGTCGGGGTCGCGCCAGGCGTCGGCGTGGTCAGTTCGATCGGGCTCTCCTGCGGGGCTGGCAGCTCGACATAGTGCGACAAGGCATACACGCTGAGCACGATCGCCATGAGGAGCACGATCATGCCAGATGCGCGATAGACGCGCTTGGCGGACGCCTCTCGCTCGAGCGAGTAGATCGCCTGCGCGCCCTCTCTGCGCGCCACGACGGCGGCGCGCAGGTAGGCAAGGATGCCGATGGCGCAGAGCACATAGATCCAGAGCGCGTACTGGGCGATCAGGCGGGCAAGCAGGTTCATAGTCGCTCTAGGACGCCGCGCAGCAGGGCGATCATGTGGGGCACGATGATCGCGCCGGTCTCGAGGACCTCCGCGTGGGTGGTCTCGCGCGGCATAGATGGATCGGTCGAGTGGACATTGGTGATCCCAGACACGCCGAGGACGCGCACACCCATGTGGCGCGCGACGATCACCTCGTGCACGGTGGACATGCCGACCGCATCTGCCCCGATCATGCGGAGAAAGTGGACCTCGTGCGGGGTCTCGAAAGATGGGCCGGCGAGGCAGAGGTACACGCCCCGCTGCAGCGGGATGCCAGCAGCTGCGGCGACCTCGATCGCGATCTGGCGGAGCTCGGGATCGTAGGGATAGGCCATGTCGGGGAACCGCGGCCCAAAGCTGGGCTCGTTCGGCCCGATCAACGGGTTGTGTCCCGCCATGCCGACGAGGTTGATGTGGTCTTGGATCAACATCAGGTCGCCGGGCGTAAAGTGAGGCGCCAGTCCCCCCGCCGCGTTGGTGACGATCAGAGCGTCGATCCCGAGGAGACACATGACGCGCACGGGGAACGTTACCTGACGCATCGAGTAGCCCTCGTAAAAGTGCGTGCGTCCCTGCATGACGACGACGTGCAGACCGGCAAGCAGGCCCGAGATCAGCTGACCCGAATGTCCTTCTACGGTGGACACAGGAAAGTGCGGGATCTCGGCGTAGGGGATGGCGATCCTGTCTTGTACCTGCTCGGCAAGGGGGCTCAAACCAGAGCCCAGGATCAGGCCAACCGTAGGTTGTTGTGGCGCGCGCGCCCTGACGTATGCCGCCGCATCCTCGACCTGCTGCCTAGTTGGAAACGCGTCAGCGTTCATCGGACAGGGTCCTTTCGTGCAAGACGCCCAGCCCGGGGTGCCTGGTCTGGGGCGCGCGACGAACGGAAGCTCATTCGGCGGCGTCCTCGGTCTCGGCGTCAAGCTGATCCTGGTGCACCTCGGTGTAGATCTGGGTCGTCGATATGTTGGCGTGCCCGAGGAGGCGCTGAACATCGTGCAATTCGGCGCCCCGGTCGATCAGGTGCGTGGCAAACGAGTGACGCAGCGTGTGGGGCGTGACGGTGGTGTCGAGGCCCGCTTCTTCGACGTAGCCTTTGATGATCAGCCACAGGCCCTGCCTGGTGAGGCGATGTCCGCGATGGTTCAGAAAGAGGGCTGTCTTGCTAGGGTCCTTGAGGAGAGGCGGTCGTCCACGCTCTAGGTAGATCTCCAGATGAGGGATCGCGCGCTCGGAAACGGGCAGGATGCGTTCCTTGGCGGCGCGCTCGCCGCATTGCACGGTGCGCGCTTCCAGGTCGAGATCGCTGACGTCCAGGGAGACGAGCTCACTGACCCGCATCCCACTGGCGTAGAGGAGCTCGAGGAACGCCTTGTCGCGCAGGGACTTGACGTCCTTGACCCGGGTGGGCTGAGCCAACAGCGACTCGATCTCTTCCGGCGACAGGATCTTGGGCAGGCGTTTCTTGACCTTGGGCGAATCGAGTGTGGCGGTTGGGTCGTCCGCCAAGATGTCTTGGTCGAGCATAAAGTGAAAGAAGGACTTGACAGCGGCGACTTTGCGTGCTACCGTAGAGGAGGCATAGCTGCGTCCGCGCAGTTCGCGAACGTAGGCGACCAGGTTGGTCTTGCGGATCTCGTCCCAGCTTGATGCCTGTGTGCTGGCAAAGTCAAGGAACTGGTTGAGATCGTTGCGGTATGCCGATATCGTGTTCTCGGAGCACTGCTTCTCAGTCTCTAGATAGTGCATAAAGTCGTCGATGCGCCGCCGCATGTCGTTTCTCCTTTTACAGCCGGCTTTCGGTCTGTGGGCGCGCCAGAACCGCACTCACGCCATTATTATAGCATAGCTTTGCATAAAATCAAGTCACGTTCCCTTGCGTGGGGGCAGGCGGAGACCGGGTAGGAGTCCCCAATGGGTCGGGGCGCACGCTGGCGCAGGCCCTACCCGTTGTGGGGCGCAGCCGCCAGACGTGTGCGGGATGAGCGGCATGCGGGGCCTTGGCGCGCGGGATGAGAGAAGGGAGTAGACCGAGCAGGTGCTGGCAGGGTTCAGGCGGACTGGCGCACGGACGTGGGGCACATGCCTCTTGGCAGCGGCGACGCTTGGCCTGGAGACGGCGCTGACCCGTGTGTTCGCCTTGACGCAGGGCCACCACTTTGCGTTCCTCTCGATCAGCGTCGGGATGCTGGGCATGGGCGCCGGCGGTACGCTGCTTGCGTGCCTGCCACGCGTGCGGGACGGTGCGGCGGTCGAGCGCGTGCTCGGCCTTTCGGCAGCAGGCTTTGCACTCACGACACTGGCGAGCTATGTCGTGCTGAATGCGTATCCTTTTGATATGTACCGCATCGCTTGGGAGCGCGTGCAGTTCCTCTACCTGGCGATGGACTATGTGGCGCTGGCGGCGCCATTTGTGTGTAGTGGGTTTGGGATCGCCCTGGCTCTAGCGCGCGCCGACCAGGGACACGTGACTTATGCCGCCAACCTCGCCGGATCGGCTGCGGGTTCGCTGCTTGCCCTGGGCGCACTTGACGTGGTGGGGGGCGCGGGCGCGGTTGCGGGCAGCGCCGCGCTGGGGAGCGCGGCAGCGCTCGTATACCTGGGAGGCGGGCGCCGCTCAGCGGGGCGGGGCAGGGGGGTGTCCCGCCTGGTAGCCAGTCTGCTCTGCGCGTCGGCGCTCGCTCTGGCCTTGCTTCGGCCTGGGTGGTTCGAGGTGCGGCTGTCTCCCTATCGCCCGCTGAGCTATACGCTCCAGTATCCCGATGCGCGCGTGCTTTCCAGCCGGTGGAGCGCCGTCTCGCGGGTCGACGTCGTCGCGAGCGAGGCGATCCACGTCTCCCCGGGGCTGAGCCTGGGCTACGAGGGGGCGCTGCCACTCCAGCACGGCTTGTATGAGGATGCGCACGCCAGAGCCCCGATCGTTGCGGGTCCGGAGGAGGTCGTCGATGGCTGGTCAGCGCGGCTCCCGATCGCACTGGCGTACCAGCTGCGCCCCGGAGCACGTGCCCTCGTCCTCGAACCGGGCGGGGGCCTCGACGTGGTGGTAGCGCGCAGCCAAGGGGCGCGCGAGGTGCTCGCGGTCACGACCAACCCGCTGATCGTGGACGCTGTGCGGTCGTACGGTGGCGCGCTGTATGCCTCGCCAGCGACCTCGGTGGTCGTCCAGTCGCCACGCGCGTACGCGCGCGCGCGTCGAGAGGAGCAGTTCGACGTGGTCGACGTGGCGCTGAACGACGCCCAGCGCACTGTGGTCTCGGGGGCCTACACCTTGAGCGAGGACCACGTGTACACGGTGGAAGCGTTCTCCGATTACCTGGGGATGCTCGGTCCGGATGGGCTGCTGGCTGTACAGCGGTGGCTGCAGACGCCGCCCAGTGAGAGCGTGCGTGCTTGGTCGCTGGCGATCGCCTCCCTGGAGCGGTCGGGCGTTGCGGCGCCGCAGGACCGGCTGGTGGCGATCCGGTCCTGGTCGACCATGTTGATCTTGGTCAAAAAGAGCGCCTTCTCGCCGACAGAGCTGGCGATGGTGCGAGGCTTTTGCGCTCGGAACCAGTTCGACCTGGTGTACACGCCCGACCTGCGCGCCGGGGAGGTGAACCGGTACAATGTCTATCCCGGCGCGCCGTATGCAGAGGCGTTCGCGCGCGTCCTAGCGCCGACCGCGCGCGCCGCGTTCTACCGGACGTATGCCTATCGCGTGCGTGCGCCGAGCGACGACCAGCCCTACTTTCATCACTACTTTCGCTGGCGCCAGATGCCGGACCTGCTGCAGGCGCTGGGGCACACCTGGCAACCCTTTGGCGGCGGCGGGTACTTGGTCTTGGTCGCCCTGTTCGTCCTGGCGCTGTTGGTCTCAGGGGCGGCGATCTTGGCTCCCCTTGCCCTGCGCCGCCGAGAGCGGCGCGAGAGGACAGGCGGCGCACACGGTGCGCTGCTGGCATACGCAGGGTGTCTCGGCGTGGGGTACATGGCGATCGAGATCCCGCTGATCCAGCGCCTCTCGCTGTTCCTCGACCATCCCACGACCGCATTTGCCATCGTGATCGCGGTGCTGCTCCTCTCTTCCGGAGTGGGCAGCCTGTTCGCGCCGCGCATGCGCGCGCGGGTCGCCCTACCCAGCCTCGTGGTCCTGGTCGTCGTCCTGCTGGGGACGCTGCACGCCCTATCGGGCTGGGTGCTGGCGCTCCCGCTGGCTCTGCGCGTGGCGGTTGTGTGCCTGCTCCTCGTGCCAGTTGGCCTACTGATGGGCGTGCCCTTCCCGGTGGGACTGGCGCTCCTGCGCGGGCAGGCGTCCGACCTCGTTCCCTGGGCGTGGGGCATCAATGGCTGCACGTCCGTCGTCGCCTCGGTGCTCAGCGCCCTGCTCGCACTCGACCTGGGCTTCAGCGCCGTGCTGGGGCTGGGCGCGGCGTGCTATGCGCTGGCGTGGGGCCTGTTGCGACTCGCGCACCGTCGTGAAGCATAGTATAATGCCTGCCGTGCGACGCGCGGCGCCGCCTATCTCGGCTTTGGAGCGTGCCTTGATCGCTCGATCGATCCCCAACCAAACAAGCCCCTGCATTCGGCCTCTCAACCCGGCGCGCGACCTGGGACAGCTCGCCGACCTAATCGAGGAAGCCTTCCAGCTGGAACTCACTGCGGGCGGGATGCAGGTCCTGCGCGAGATCCGGATGCTGAGTCGTCTCGGTCCGTTGACCTACCTCCTGGATGGGCTCGGCTCGGGCGCCGAGAGCATGTTCACCGGCTTTGTGTGGGAGGAGAGCCAGCAGTTGGTCGGCAACGTCACCGTCACGCGCCCCGTGGGGCGGGAGCGCCGTTGGCAGCTCAGCAACGTTGCCGTGCGCGCGGATTATCGACGGCGCGGCATCGCGCGCGCCCTGGTCGAGGCGGCGCTGGAGTATATCCTCCACCGCGGAGGCGAGAGTGCGTATCTCTATGTGCGCGACGACAACCCGGGAGCGCTGACGCTGTACGCCAGGCTCGGGTTCGTCGAGGTCGACCGGGTGAGCGAGCTGTGGAAGCAGGCTGGTATGCGCGCCACGCGGCGTGCGGCAGACAAAGCTGCGGCGGCGCCTGCCGTCTTGAGTCGTCTGCCCGCCTCACGGGGGGAGGCGCTGTACGGATTGGCGCGACTGGCAGAGGGGCCCGGGCAGCGCTGGCTCTATCCGGCACAGCGTCGGCAGTACGTCCTGCCGGCAGATGAACGCCTGCTGCGGTGGATCGAGTCGCTGTTCACGGCAGAACGGGCATTCTACTGGGGAGCGATGGACGGACAGACGCTGTGCGCGGGCGCCGTGCTGCGCGCGACGCGTCTCTGGAACAGGTCGCCGCACCGGCTGCAGGCGTGGGTGCACCCACAGTGGCGCGGGCGCGTGGAGCAGCAGCTCGCAGCGGACCTCGACGCGATCTTGGCGCGGCTCGCGCCCCGGCGGGCGCACGTCTCGCTGCCGGCGTGCGAGAGCACTCTGGCAGCTGCCCTGGGCGATGCGGGGTTTGCCGAACTCCGGACGCTGATCTTGATGCGCCTAGAGTTGTAGCGGTGTGCCCAGCGGGGGGTGGCTTGCGCGGAGGAGGCGCGATGGAAGGGCTCAACGCGTATGTCGAGGAGATCGGCAAGCCCGAGTGGCGTGCGATGCTGCGCTACGTGGCGCGCCTGCACGAGGCGAGCACGCATCCGCCGCGCGACCCGTTTCCCTACCCGTGGGAGGAGATCGGGCCTGGATACTGCTATGGTCCGGCGTTTGGTCATTGGGACCTGGTGCACCAAGTGCTGGATGTGCTCCCTGCCGCGCCGGATCACGCGCGCGACCAGCTGCTGAACAACCTGGCAGCACAGCAAGCGGATGGGCTGGTGCCCGGCTCGATCTGGATGTCCGGCGAGGCGCCGCGCTGGAACCAGCGGGCGGGACACCCACCGGTGTGGCCCGTCGCCGTGCAGGCGTACATCGACGCGGGCGGCGCGGATGACCTGATCGCGCGCTGCTATGGCCCGCTGATCAGGCAGATCGGGTGGTTCGAGGCCCATCGACAAGCAGAGGGCGGCGGGTTCTACTATACCGACATCCTCGACCACACGTGGGAGAGCGGTATCGACGAGGGCGTGCGCTTTGACGCGGTACAGCCGGGGCCCTATGCGTGCGTTGACGCTACGTCGCACCTCTACATGCTGTACGCGTACGGTGCGGCGTGGGGCGAGCGGCTGCGTCGAGCGGAGGTCGATGCGCTGCGTAGCCGCGCAGCGGAGCTGGGGCGATTCCTGCGCGAGACGCTCTACGATCCGGAGAGCGGGTTCTTTTACGACATCTGGGCAGTGCGGCAGCCGACGCTGCGGCGCCTCGCTTTCGAGGGCATGTGGCCCGTGGTTGTCGGCGCGGCGACGCAGGCGCAGGCAGATCGCGTGATCGACCAGTACCTGCTGCATCCAGGTCGGTTCTTCTCCGCTCACCCGATCTGTACCGTGGGCCTGGATGACCCACGCTTTGAGCTTCGTATGTGGCGTGGCCCGACGTGGAACAGCATGACCTACTGGGCTGCGCGCGGGTGCATGCGGTATGGTCGGCACGATGCCGCACGCGCGCTGCTGGGACGAGCCCTTGATGCGTCGGCGGCGCAGTTCGCCTGCACCGGCACTGTGTGGGAGTTCTACCACCCGCAGGGGGGCGATCCCGAGTTGCTGCAGCGCAAACCACACACCCAGTACAACCAACCGTGCCGTGACTACCTGGGGCATAACCCGCTGATCGCGATGGCGGGCATGTACGACGGCACGCTGGGCCATACCGATCAGCTCGGCGCAACGTAACTTGCGCGCCAACTGTCATGGATGGTACAATCTGGAGACGCCGTCCAGTGAGGAGAGCCGTGGTCCGTCTGGTCGCGTCGCTGTTCGAGTAGGGGCCTTGGCGCCTACACGTCGAGCACGCATCGGATCACACAGTGGTCGGGCGCGCACTGGAACTGCAGACCGGCATACGTCGCGCCTTTGATCTCGGTGTAGAGCTCGTGGCGCGCACGGTCGAGGGGTTCTCCCTCCGCCACGCCCTCGAGCGTCCACCCATCTTGGTGCGACGTGAGGCGGACGACGCGCGCGGTGGCGAGGACAAGGTCGCGTGTCTCGCGCTGGTAGAGCAGTTCGTTGAGCCACTCGACGAATAGGGCGGGGATGTCGGGCGCTGTACAGCGCTGGTCGATTTGGACTAGCCTGCGTATGCTTTCCAGATCGGCCATCGCAGCCAGCATGGCACGCGCGCCTTCGCTCAGGGCCTCTTCGGGGGTTCGCCCGGTGGCGCGGATCGCAAGATCGGCTGTGTGGTCGAGGTATTCGTATGGCATCGCGCACCTCGAGAATGGCAGTTGACGGTATGATACTGCAGGACAGAGATAGGGTCAAGTCAGGGACACGACTGTGAGCGCCGACGTACCCTTTCCCGAAGAGCAGGGGGGTGCACACCCCGCAGACTATGCGGCGCGCCCGGCAGGCGTGCGCTGGTCTGCTGCGCAGTGGACGCTGTTGATCGCGATGGCGGGGATGCTGCTCGCCCTGGGTGGTGCGCTGTGGATGGTGCTGCGTGCGGGCCTGCTTGGCGCATCGGTCGACGTGGTAGCCACTGTAGCGGTGGAGACACAGGCGCCCCTCGAGGCCCCCGCGCTGGTGGGCGATGCCGTGCTGCCCCAAGGCGATCTGTATTGGCCTCCCGATCCGCAGCCGCTGGCGACGCCCAACGCCCCGAGTGACCTGCTGTGGTGGGATGCGCGGTACGGTTACCGGCGCGTGCTGCAGTTCGACGCGATCTCTGCCGAGCTTCCCAAGGGCACGTGGGCGAGCGTGGTCTTTGATGGGGAGGGCGCGCAGCAAGCGGGCAAGATGCGGGCGGATGGCGTGGACCTCCGCATCCTGGTTTGGGATGGGAACCAGTGGAGGCAGCTGCCTCGCCGCGCGCTGCCCATGCGGGAGCAAGGTGGCTGGATGGTCACCTTTGCGCTGCAAGACCCGGCACTGACGCGCACGGGGCGCTACTACCTGTACTACGGGAACCCGACCGCCGTCGAGCCGCCGCTTGCAGGGGATACGCCCGAGGCACCGCGGCTGCTGCTCTCCCTGGGCGTGGAGGAAGGCGTCGAGTGGGGCCCCGAGATCGCGTGGACGGCGAACAGCACGACCACGCAGCGCCTCGTCTCGTCCGATGGGCGTCTCGTGATCGAATGCCCGCCGGGAGGCCCGCGCAGGGATGTGCGCGTCCGGCTGCGTACTGTACCGGGTCTCGAGCGAAGCCCGGCAACGCCGCTCCCCGACTTTGAGTTCCACGTCGACGCCTCGCCGGGCCCCCCAAGTCGCAACAACATCGTGTACTGGGATCCCCCGCTGTTGGTGACGATCAATTGGGCGGGTTTGCCGGTAGACCCGGCGGATCTGGCGGCGTGGACGTATTTCGTGTATGATGAGACGGTCGACGCGTGGCGCAGCCTGCCGGTTGAGTATGACCGTGGGCGCGGTCTGCTGCTGCTCGTCACCGATCAGCTCTGAGAGTGGGGAACCCGATGCCGATGGAACTGCGGATCGGCGATATCGTGCGTCTACGCAAGGTACACCCCTGCGGCGGCTACGAGTGGGAGGTCGTGCGGATAGGGGCAGACATCGGCCTGCGTTGCCTGACGTGCGGGCGCCGGATCCTGACGCCGCGCTCCAAGATCGAGAAGCGGATCAAGAGCGTGCGCCCGAGGGATGAGGACGCAGCAGCCCAGCGTGGCGCGTAAAGCAGACTGATCCGGCTCGTCAGGATCCCGGAACGCTGCGAGCTGTGGCCTGTAGGGGCGCGAGCAAGGGGTAGGGGCTGTGAGGAAGGCGCCGACATGGGTGGTGCTCGGGCTGTGTGCGCTCGCGGCTGCGTGCCTGCGCCATCGCCTGACGGGCCCAGAGGTGCTTCAACTGGCGCAGCAGGCTGTGTATGCGGCTGAACCGTGTCACGTGGTGCTTGAGGTCGAGATCGATACCGATCTGGTCAAGGACACGCTGACTGTGGAGATCTGGGAGGCGCCTCCCGCGCGGCTCAAGCTGGTGGTCCTCCAGGCGCAGAGCGGGCAGTTCAGACGCTTGGCCTTTGCGACGAACGGCGACCAGGGTACCCTTTACTCTCCCCATGCGGGGAGGGTGACGGTCGGTCCGCCGGAGTTGGTGCGGCTTCCCACCGTCCTAGAACCGGTCGTAGCCGCACGACGCGGGTGGGTTACGGCGGCAGATGCGGAGGAGGCACGCGTGGTTGGCGTCGTACGCGATGGGGGTCTCGTCTTGTACCAGGTGGCGGTGCCCTCCAGCCGCGGCGATGCGGTCCGGTTCTGGCTGGACGCTCGCGACTGGCTGGTCCGCGAGGTGACGTACGTCGACGACTACCTGGGCAAGGGCACGATTCGCGTGCGAGAGCTGCAGCGGGCGGCAGCCCTGCCGGACGCTGCATTCGAGCTGAATGTCCCAGAGGACGTCCCCGTGGTCACGCAGCCGGGGGGGGGTGAGCGGTTCTCTACGTTTCGCGACGCACAGCGGGTCGCCAACTACCGGCTGCGCCAACCCACCTATCTTCCCGCGGAGACGGGCCTTGAGTATGGGTACCAGGTCGATCAGGACATCGCTCTCGTCTACAGCGGGGCGCATCCCTTCACCCTGCTACAGGGCCTAAGCGGACGCTACGCCTCTGCGCTGATTGGGACAGAGGCAACCGTGAACGGGCGACCGGCTGTGTGGGCGCGGGATGAGGCGGGGGGAAGGGTGGTACTCGCATGGCGCGAGGAGGACCTGCGATTCTCTATCGCGGGCGCGTTGAGTCGCGATGAGCTCTTGCGCATCGCCGAGTCGCTGGAGTAGAGTGCGCAGATCGTCAGGTGCAGAAAGTGGGCGTCGTGGGCGATCGGGGGAAGTAGATGGATTGGCCGGAGTTGGGTGCGCGATTCGCACCCGTTCTCACTGGGCTGCTCGGCGTCGGCATCGTGTTGACGATCGTCTACATCGTGCAGATGCGGCGTAGGGCACGCTCTACGTCCTTTGGCTATGTGCGTGAGCAATCGACCCTGCGCGCGAAGCGCATGACCGCGGTGGTCGTCGTGCTGTTCTTGCTTGCCGCTGCGAGCAGCACGCTGTGGGTGGTCTCTGTGCGCCGACCCGAACTGCTGCCGACGCCTGCGCCGACGCCTACGCCGACCACGATTCCCTCGCCGACCCCCCGCACGCCGACGGCGACGCCGACGCCCACCAGTACCCCGACGGTGACCCCGACCCCGACTGCCACTCCGATCCCGCCGGATGCCGAGCTGCCGGCGGCGCTGCGCACGCCCTTTCCGGACGCCGCGACCACGCCCGGGGACGAGGCGGCGCTCGTGGACCTTGTCCTAGCAGCGGGCGAGGCGGAGAACCGCCCGGTAGGCCCGGCGACCCGGTTCCCGAGCGGCACCGAACACGTGTACGCGTTCTTTACCTTCGATGGCATGCAGCGTGGTGTGCCGTGGGCGCACGTGTGGTATGCTGAGGTTGAAGGCAAGATGACAGAGGTCTGGAGCCAGGTGGAGCTGTGGCCCTACGATGTCCCAAGCGCCATGGCGTGGCGCTACCTGAACTGCCGGGATGGGCGGTACGAACTGCACATCTATGTCGGGCTGACCTGCCAGCAGCGGGTGCCCTTTACCGTGGGGGCGGAGTAGCGCGATGCGGGTCGCACTCGTCCACGACTGGCTGAACCAGGTGGGCGGCGCCGAGAATGTGCTCGAGCACCTGGTATCGCTCTATCCAGAGGCGCCGATCTATACGAGCATCTATTGGCCTGAGGCCATGCCCGCCCGCTACCGCGAGTGGGAGATCCGCACGACGTGGATGGACAAGCTGCCGATGGTCCACCGGCACCACCAGCCGTTCCTGCCGCTCTATCCGGTCGCGTTCGAGGGACTCGACCTGAGCGGCTATGACGTGGTGCTGTCCAACAAGAGCGGCTTTTGTCACGGCGTGATCACGCCTCCGGAGACGCTCCACGTCTGTTACTGCCTGTCGCCGACGCGCTATGTGTGGCGCTACCACGACTATGCGCGGCGAGAGGGGCTGGGGCGACTAGCGCGCGCGGCGTTGGCTCCGGTCCTGTCTGCGCTCCGCGTGTGGGATCGGGGTGCGGCGGACCGAGTCGACCGGTACATTGCCATTTCGACCGAGATCCAGAGGCGCATCCACAAGTACTACCGGCGCGAGTCGGACGTGATCTATCCCCCGGTCGACACCGCGCGCTTTGCGCCAGCGGACGAGTACGACGACTACTACCTGGTCGTGGGACGGCAGGTCCCTTACAAGCGGATCGACCTCGCCGTGCAAGCCTGTACAGAGCTGGGGCTTCCGCTCAAGGTGGCGGGCTCGGGACGCGATCAGGCGCGGCTGCGCAAGATGGCTGGACCGACGGTCGAGTTCCTGGGCTACGTGCCCGATCGCGAGCTGCCGGCGCTTTTGGCGGGCTGCAAGGCGTTTCTCTTTCCCGGCGCCGAGGACTTTGGCATCGCCCCACTCGAGGCCATGGCTGCCGGACGACCCGTGATCGCCTACGCCTATGGCGGCGCCCTGGATACGGTCGTCGAGGGGGTGACGGGCATCTTGTTTCCCGAGCAGACGGCGCGCTCGCTTGCCGAGGCGATCCGGCGCTTTGACGCACGTGCGTACGACCCGTGGGCTATACGCCGGCACGCAGAGCGGTTCGATGCCGCTGTCTTTCGGGAGCGGATCGCGGCATACGTGGCGCAAGCCTGGGAGGAGCATCGAGCATGGAACTGACGCGCTACTGGCGGATCGTCTACCGGCGATGGTGGCTGAGCGCCGGCTTACTGCTCGTGGTCGCCGTCGTGTCTGGCGTGACGTATGACTGGTCACCGGCGCCGCGGTACACCACGAGCTTTCGCTTCAACGTGGGGATCGTCCCGGCAGCCCCGGGCGGCGCGACCTACGAGTACAACCCGCTCGATGTGTGGCAGACGTCCGAGTATCTCATGGATGACCTCGCGGCGGCGGTGCGCGGGGCCGAGTTCGCTCGGCGCGTTGCGGCGCGGCTGGAGACGCCCGGCGTCAACCTGGCGGGCATGTTTGGCGCGGCGACCGATCATCGGGTCTTGACGGTGTCCATCCTGTGGACGGATGCCGCGCAGCTCGCCGACGTGGCGAACGCCGCGATCCAGGTACTGCAGGAAGAGGGGGGAGAGCTCGTCGGACCGCTGGGAGCGGCGGCGCCTGTGCTGCGCCTGATCGACCCCCCGGTGGTGGTTCCGGTGGGGCGTAGTCTGAAGGACAAGCTCGACCTGCCGATCCGGCTCGGGCTGGCGCTGGCGGTCGGCGTTGGCGCCGCGTTTCTGGTCGAGTACCTCGACACGACGGTCCGCGGTGCGGAGGAAGTGGAGGGGTTGGGCATTCCTGTCTTGGCCCAGATCCCGCGCCGCCGGTAGCGGGCCTCGCGCGTCCCTCGCCGTTCGCTTTTCTATCGCAGCAAAGGG
>JAFGIE010000260.1 GCA_016929775.1 Anaerolineae bacterium | reverse complement strand
GGGTCGGCGCTCCCGCCATCCGCGGGCCATCGGTCTTTCACTGCCCGATTATAGCACGCTGCGGGGGAGGGGCAAGTCAGAGGGAGCCCCCTCAGCCCTACAGCTCCGGCAGGAGGAACGTGTCGCCGGTTCGCTCGAGCCAGTCGGCGAGCATGCCCTGCAGTTCGGCCCGACGGTCGTTGAACGTGTCGAGGTAGGCGAGGTTTGCCAGCTCGTAGGGGTCCTCGTTCAGGTTGAAGAGCATGAGCGGCTGCCCTTCCAGGCAGACATACTTCCACCCGTCCCGCGCACGGACGCCGCGCCAGACCCGGTTCAGGCAGTCGAAACGCTTGCGGTAGCTGTGCTGCAAGAACGCCGACGCGGGCTCGCCGTCCGGCGCAGGAAGGCCCGGCAGGATGTGGTGCGCGTAGCTGGTGCCCTGCATCCAGTCCGGCGGCGCGATGCCGCACAGCGTGAGGGTCGTTGGCGCAAAGTCGACGTGGTTAAAGGGCGCGTCGCTTTCGGGGGCGACGCGGCGGCCCCCTGCCGGGCGAAAGATGCACGGAATGCGCACTGCTTCCTCCCAGGGGCTGCTCTTGCGAACGTAGCCGTGCGATCCATGCATGTCCCCATGGTCGGAAAAGAACGCCACGTGCGTCGTCTGGTCGAGCCCGCGAGCGCGGAGCGCCTCCATGATGCGTCCCACGTTCCAGTCGAGGTTCTCGATCTGAGCATAGTACCCGGCCAGCTCGACGCGGGCGCGCTCGGTGATGCGCGGGATGTCCGGCACGTTTGGGCGGAGCACGATCTCGTCCGCTGTGTGCCGGCGCGCGAACTCGGGTGGAGCGACGTGCGGGTTGTGCGGCGGCTGCACAGAAAGCACGGCAAAGAACGGTTGGTTGGGATCGTGCGCCTGCAGGAAGGCGAGGAGCCGGTCGGTCAGCGCATCGGTCTCGTAGCCTTCGAGCTTTTCCGCGCGCGGCTGGTCATCATCCCGCCCGTGCAGATCGTGCCCGTGGATCCAGCAGTCGTACTGGGCGTTGTTGTTCTCGTATCCGAGCCAGATGTCAAAGCGGCCTCGCTCTTCCCACGGGATGTGCACGATCTGGTTGCTGCCGCCGAGGTGCCACTTGCCAAAGTAGGCGGTCCGGTAGCCGTGCTCGTTGAACACGTCGGTTACGACGGGCAGGGCAGGGTCTATGCGCTGCGGGGTACGCTGGACGCAGTGGTGGATGTAAAAGCTGGTCAAGAGCGAGCCGCGGAAGGGCGTGCACCACGGACACCCGGCAACCGCATTCGAAAAGGTCACGCCCTCCTCTGCCAGGCGGTCGATGTGAGGGGTGTGCAGGTTCGGATCGCCGGCGCAGCTGAGCGCCTGCGCCCGGTGTTGGTCGCCAAAGATCCAGATCGCGTTGTGGGGCGCTCGGTCCGTTGGGGTGTGCTCGTCCATCTCTCGCCTCCTCGAGTGCTCGGTGGGCTGCGGTCTTGGCTCGGTCCGTCGCGACTCCCGCGCGGCGTCACTCGTGCGGCGGCGCCTGTTGCGCGGGCCTCTGCCCGCTGCGATTGTACCCGATCGGCCTACACCGTGCAAATGGGCCATGGACAGCGCTGGCGCCGATTGTGGTATAATGGATCCAAGATCCGCGTGCGGCGTGCTTGCCTGTGCGCGCCGCGACCCGAGCGTCAACCCCGTGTGGAGGGTGCAGTGCGCGAGAATGGGCGATTGGCCCGTAGGTTGTGTGGTGCGATCGTCCTGTTCTGCGCCATGTGGGCGGCGACGGCGGCGGCGCCCACGGGGCGTGGCGTGGACCTGGCGTCCGGTCCAGCAACCAGCGACGCGCTCGGGGGCGGGCGTGAGGCGGCACGGGGGGCGCCGCTGCTCACTGCGCTGCCAGGAACCGTGACGCTCGTGCCGGGGACCGTGGCGCTCGACGCGGCGATCGAACAGGCGGTCCTACGCGCACTGGAGGCAGCGCGGGAGATCCTGCCACGCCTCGACGCCTATGCCCCCTCGCACATACGCCACGATGGCGAGTGGGCATTCGTCTCTCTGGTCGGGCTGGGCGCGCTCCAGAGCAGCCACGATTGGCAGCTCGAGGATGCCGCGTGGACGGGACTGGTGCTCCTGCGGCGGACGGGCGCTGACGTGTGGGAGGGCGCAGTGGAGGGGACGCCTGCCTACGCAGAGCTGCTGTCTGCGCTGCCAGAGACCGTCGTCGACGAGGTGGGCAAACAGGGCCTGGATCCTGAGCGCCGCGCCGCAGCGGCAGTCAGCGCGTATCTCTTTCCGTGGGAGGCCGAGACGTGGATGTACTATGGCTCGCTCGGCGTGCACGAGGGCGGGTTCATCGCAGGCTGGAAGGCGGTCGATTTCTGCTCGGACGGGAACGTGCGCGCCGGGCGTGCGCCCAACCGCTTGCTCGCCGCCGCATCCGGCGCGATCAGCTATGTCTGCAAGGACGACTATAGCGTCGCGATCCGGATCGGCGACCTCCTTTACGTGCACCTGCTCGACAACGCAAACCTCACGGTCGGGCGGTACGTTGAGCCCGGTGAGGAGTTGGGCCAGTTGCGGACGGGATACTTTTACAGCAACTGCGGCTGGGCGTACCAGGACCCGGAGTGGTTCCACCTCCACTGGGGGTTCCCCGATCGCGAGATGTTTGAGGCGGGCGGGTGGACGCTCGATCTGGGCGATGGTGTGTGGCGGAAAGGGGTGGAGAAGCGCGGCGTGGGAGAGTGGTTCCGTGCGGATCCGGACGAGGAAGCCGCACGGTATGCCCTCCAGCTGCATCGCGACCCTGACTACTTGAGCGGCTACTGCTATGCCGACAGCCCAGGAGGCCGACCGAACCTGGATGGCTGCGCGGGCTATGACGATCAGGTCTCGTCGATCCTGCTCGCGCCTGGGTGGTCTGTGCGCGTCTACGAGCAGGCGGACTGGCGGGGGACGTGTAGATGCCTGGATGCCAGCGACACGAACCTGGCGGACGATGCGTTCGAGGATGGGTCCGCGCTCGATGACCGGATCTCGTCCTTTGTGCTCTATGCCCAGACCGGCTGCCCGGACCCTCCTGCGCCCCCAACGCTGCTGGGTCCCGTCGACGGTGGCGCGATCCCGGCGGGAGAGCACGTCTTGCTCTCGTGGTCAGGCACGGGCGATGCGTACTCGGGCGAGGTGTGGGGCGGACCTGAGGGGGGCAGGTCCTTCGGATGGCAGCCCGGTTCGATCGCCAACATCGGGCTCCAGTCGGAGGGCCAGACCTACTACTGGCGGGTCAAGGCGCGCAACGACGCCGGCGAGAGCCCCTGGTCGGAGACCTGGCGGTTTGCGATCTCGCCTGCGCTGGAAGTGCTGGAGGGCCTGGTCCTCACGCCAACGGCGCCCCTGGCGGGAGAGTCTGTGACCGCCACGTTCCGCGTGCGCAACGCGGGCGTCGAGGCATTGTCGCTGCCGCGTCTCGGCGTCAGCGTGCGCGGTCCGGGCTGCGACGCCTGGGCGTGCGTGGAGAGCGCAGACTATCCGTGGGCCGAGGAGCTGGTCTTGCAGCCCGGGGAGAGCTATGCCTACGTGGGCGTGCGCGCCTTCAGCGTCCCGGACGGCGCCTACCTGGCTTGGCCTCACGTACAGAGAGAGGGTCAGGACTGGCAGGCACTCGGGGCTAGGACGCCCTTTTCGGTCGCACCCGGACTTGAGATCTGGCGTGACCTGTCCTTGGCGCCGGGGGCGCCGCTGGCGGGACAAGTGATCACGGCGCAGTACACGGTGCGCAATGCAGGGTCGAGGGCGATCGCAGTGCACCGGGCAGGGGTCGCTGCGCGCGGACCGGGCTATGCGAGCTGGGCGTGCCAGGAGGTGGTGGACTGGGCGGCGAGAGGCATCGTGCTGGCGGCGGGCGAAGCGTACACGTACAGCGAGCAACGCGCGTTCGCGCAGCCGATCAGCGGCTATCTCGCCGCCGCGGTGTACGCCGACCTGGGCTTGCAGTGGTACACTGTGCCTGGCGCCGAGCTCGTACCCTTCTCCGTCGGGCAGGGCGGGCAGATCCGCGGGACAGCGCGCCTGCAGGGAGGGAGCGACCACGCCGGGATCGCGGTCACGGCGTGGTTGGGCGAGACAGCGGTTGCCGCCGCCACGACGGATGCGGCGGGGGGATACACGCTCACCGTGGCGACTGGCAGGTACACCGTCACCGTCGAAGCGCCGTACCACCTCGACGGCTGGGTGAAGGACGTGGTCGTGCCCCCTGGCGGAGCGAGCGATGTGCCTTTCCTCCTCCTGCCTGGCGGCGACGCGACGGATGACGAGTGCATCGACATCTTTGACTTGTCCCTGGTCGCCGCCAGGTTCGGCGCGACACCGGATGAGCCGGACTGGGACCCGAGGGCGGATGCCAAGCGCGATGGGGTGATCGACATCCTTGACCTCACAGTCGTCGGCGCGCACTTTGGCCAGTGTGCGGGACCGTTCACCGCGAGACCGTAGGCGCGGCAGCAGTGCCTGAGCATCATCGCGCGCGACCCCCGGGGCGCGGGCCCCGGTCTTTGGGATCGCGACGCTAGACGTATCGTGCGCCTGCCCAGCAGGCTGCGGAGGAGTGGCATGCCAGAGGAATACCAGCACTTGGGGGTGTACAGCGATTGGGTGGCAGCGGCGCGGCAGCAGCGCGCTCTATGGCCAAAGGCCAAACCGGGCAGGGAGACGCAAGCCCGCGTGCGCGAGGTCCTGGGGTTCTGCAGCCAGCCCGAGACGCTGCCGGAGGTACGCGTGGAGGGGCAGTGGGAGCGCGATGGGCTGCGTGGAGAGGCACTGTCGTGGTCGGTTGGGTATGGGCCTCGCACGCAGGCGTGGCTGCTCCAGCCCGCCGCCGCCTCGGGTCCGCTGCCGGGGGTGGTGGCGCTCCACGACCACGGTGGCTTCAAGTTCTACGGGAAGGCCAAGATCGCCGATGGACCAGGCGATGTCGCGCCCGTGCTGCGCCAGTACCGCGAGACGTACTATGGGTGCCGCGCGTACGCGAACGCCCTCGCCCGAGAAGGCTTTGCCGTCCTGATCCACGACACGTTCCTGTGGGGCAGCAGGCGGTTCCCGTTGACCGTGATGCCCGATCCAGTGCTCAACGGAGCGCGCGCCACGGTGCAGTTCCAGCCTGAAGGCATCCCGCCCGAGATCGCGCTCTATAACCGGGCAGCGGCGGACCACGAACACGTCGTCGAAAAGTACTGCAACCTGCTGGGCACGACGCTGGCAGGCGTCGTCAGTCACGAGGATCGCATTGCGGTCGAGGTGCTGCGTTCGCGCCCTGAAGTGGCGCCCGATCGGCTGGGCTGTATCGGCCTCTCGGGCGGGGGCAATCGCGCCGCGCTGCTGCAGGCGACGTGCGACTGGCTGTCGGCAGCGGTGATCGTCGGGCTGATGAGCACTTATGAAGCGCTGCTCGACCACAACATGTCGCACACCTGGATGTTCTTTCCGAGCGGTTGGTCGCGCTACGGCGACTGGCCCGACCTGGCAGCCTGCCGGGCGCCTTCGCCGCTGCTGGTACAGTATGACCTGGAGGATCAGCTGTTCACCGAGGAGGGCATGCGCGCTGCGGATCGCGCGCTGGCGGCGCACTATGCCGCCGTGGGCGCCCCCGATGCCTACGAGGGGCAGTTCTATCCTGGGCCGCACAAGTTCGACCTGGAGATGCAGGGCGCGGCGTTTGCCTGGCTCAAGAGGCAGCTTTGCCCGTGACGGAAGCCCGCCGTGCGGCGTTCACGTCCACGCGGGCCCTGAACACCGGACTCGGGCTCACGGCGGTCGTGCTGTGGAGCACGACGATCGCGTTGGGTCGAAGCCTGTCCGAGCAGTTGGGCATGTTCACAGCGGGCGCCTTGATCTATGGCCTAGCTGGCGCCATGGGGTGTGTCGTGCAGCTGCTGCGCGGGCAGCTGCGCGGCACGTTCGCCGCGCTGTCGCCGGCGTTCATCCTGGGCAGCGGGGCGCTGTTCGTGCTCTACGAGCTGTGCCTCTACCTGGCGCTCGGGCTCAGCGCCAACCGGGCCCAGGTGGTCGAGGTGGCGCTGGTGCACTATTTGTGGCCGATGCTGACCCTGTTCCTGACCGTCTTGGCGTTCCGCATCCGGGTCCGGTTCGCTTTCTGGATCGGCGCTGTCGTGGCGATGGGGGGCGTCGCCCTGGCGATGACACAGGACAGCGGGCTGTCGTGGCGCGCGTTCCGCTCCAACCTGGGGTCCAATGCCGCGCCGTACGCCATTGCCCTCGTTGCGGCGTTGACCTGGGCCCTGTACTCGGTGTCCAGCAGCCGGTGGGCTGCCGAGGCGCACGGTCGTGCGGTCGTGATCTGGATGCTGTTGACTGGCGTGGTCCTCGGGGTGGTGGGATGGCTCCATCCGGGCGCGCCGCGCCCTGGGGAGCGCGTGGCGTGGGAGCTGGCGTTCATGGCGTTGAGCGCCAACGCGGCGTATGGCTTCTGGGAGCACGCCATGCGCAAGGGCAACGTGGTCTTGGTCGTGTCTTTCTCCTACCTGACCCCGCTGTTGTCTACGATCGTCAGCAGCCTATACCTCCGCGTGGGACTTGGCCTCCGGCTTTGGTTGGGGTGTGCGCTCGTCGTCGCCGGAGCGGTCCTGTGTAACGCTGCCGTCGGCGGCACGAGGGCGCGCGAAGACGAGTGCGCCGGGTGAATGCGGTCCCCAAGGTGCTGTACGCAGCACTGGGGATTGCCACCCGGCAGCGACCGCTGGGTGCTACGCGACGCCCTGCCAAGAACGGGCGAGGCTGCCAGTGACACGCTCGGCGCCCTGAACGGCGTTGGGGACTGCTTCCAGCAGAAGGGGCTGGATGCTGATGACGGATTCCCCCCGCCTTTGCCGGAGCCCTGCCTACACGAGTGCGAGCCCCTGCCAGCTGTCCGGCGGACAAGAGGGACAAGCCGGTCACGGGTACCACGGCGTGTCTGGGAGTACCT
>JAFGIE010000259.1 GCA_016929775.1 Anaerolineae bacterium | reverse complement strand
TGCGCCAGCGGTTCGGGCGCCACCTCGGGGCGCCCCAGGTCGAGCGAGAGCTGCAGCGCGCTCTCTGCGCGCAGGATCTCGCCGCACTCGACCAGCAGCGCAGCGCGGCTCTCGCCCAAGCCATCCAGCGCGCCGCACTGTACGAGATGCTCCAACTCGCGGCGCTGCAGCGGCACGCGCATCGCCAGGTCGCGCAGGCTCGCAAAGGGGCGCCGCCTCCGCGCCGCCCGGATCGCGCGCACGGCGCGGCGGCGCAGGTCGCGCACCCAGCCCAGCCCCATCCACAACACAGCCTGGTCGTCCTCCCACGACAGGGAGAAGGCGCGCTCGCTGTGGTTGACGTGCGGCGCCCGGATCGCGATCCCCAGGCGCAGCGCCTCTGCCATATAGACCGCCGGGTGGTGGAATCCGCCCCAGTTCATGAGCCGGGCGCAGAGGAAGGCTGCGGGCCAGTGCGCCTTGATGTAGGCCGAGCGATAGCTGACCTCGGCATACGCCGTTGCATGCCCGCGGTTAAAGCCATAGCCCGAAAAGGGCACGATCTGCTCCCACAGGGTTTGGGCCTGGCGCGCGGTAAAGCCGGGCCCTGTGGGTGCGGGACGCTGGCAGCCGCTCAGGAACTGCGCCTCCATCTCTTCCATCGCCTCCGCCCTGAACTTGACGCCGCGGCGGAGTTGATCGGCCTGCGCCCAGCTCAGCCCGGCGACCTCGACGGCGATGCGCAGGATCTGCTCCTGAAAGATCAGCACCCCCTTGGTCGACCCCAGGATCGGCTCTAGGGCCGGATGCAGGTACCGCACCGGCTCCTCGCCCCGGTAGCGGCGCACGAACGTGTGCGCCATGCCCCCCAAGGCGGGCCCTGGCTTGAAGAACGCGTTGGCGATCGCCAGGTCGGGCGCACGCCGCGCCTTGAGTTTGATCAACGTACTGCGCATGCCGGCTGACTCGCACTGGAAGACGCCGACCGTGTCGCCGCGCTGCAGCATGTCGGCGGTCCCCGGATCGTCGCCAGGGATGTCGTCAAGGCGGAAATCGGCGGCGTGATCGCGCCGCACCAGGCGCACTGCGTCGGCGAGCACGGTCAAGGCGCGGATGCCGAGCAGGTCCAGCTTGGTCAGACCCAGCGTCTCCAGGTCCACGTGATCGTACTGGCTGACCAGGAACCCTTTCGGCGACCACTGAACGGGCAGCAGATCGGTCAGCGGGCCCGGCGTGATCACCACCCCACCCGGGTGGACCCCCAGGTGGTGTGGCGCCCCGGCGAGCGCAGCGGCTTCGCGCAGCACCGTCTGGTGCACCGGATCGGACGCCTCCGCGATGATGTCCGCCACGCTGCGCCGGTCGCGGCGCCGGGGATCGGGATGCCACCCCCGCGGTAGTCCCGCGCAGAGCGTCTCGATCTGGTCGGCGTCCAGCCCGCGCGCCTTGGCAGTCTCGCGCACCGCAGAGCGGAGGCGCATCGTGCTCACCGTGGCGACGAGGGCGACGCGATCCGCGCCGTACGTGCGCCGGACATAGTCCAGTACCTCATCGCGCCGGCGGCTACAGAAATCCAAGTCGATGTCGGGCGCATCGGACGCGCTGCCGCCCGTGCGCGCCGGGCTGAGAAAGCGCTCGAAGAGCAGGTCCTGCGCCACGGGGTCCACCGTCGTGATCCCGGTGCAGTATGCGACCAGCGAGTTGGCGACGCTGCCCCGCGTGCTGACCGAGATCTCGTTCTCGCGCGCAAAGCGCACAATGTCGGCGACGATCACAAAGAGGGGCGCGTAGCCATGCCCGGCGATCGCCTGCAGCTCCACCTCCAGGCGCGCCGCGGCGGCGGGAGGGGGCGTCTCCCCATAGCGCGCCGCCAGGCCCGCGCGGGCGAGGCGCGTCAACGCCTCTTCCGGCGAGCGTCCCTCGGGCAGTTCGAGGGTGGGAAAGATCGGCCTGCCATCCGGGAGAACGGGCCCGCAGCGGGCGGCGACCTCTGCCGTGCGCGCCAACGCACCGGGGAACGCCGCGAACCGCTCCGCCATCTCCCTTCCCCCCAGCCAGTGCACGTCCACCTGAGGGTCCCGGCTGTTCGGCAGCGCCTCGGCGGGCACCTCGTCCAGCGTGCAGTTGCGGTCGATGGCGGCGAGCAGCTTGAGGCGGGGGACGTCCTGCCGGTGCAGGCAGTACACCGGCTGCACGGCGACGGTGGGCACGCCGAGGAATGCGCCCAGCGCCGACACCTGCCGGGCGACCTCTGCGTCCGCTGCGTGGTGTAGCTCTAGGCTGAGGTAGGTGCCCTGCCCGTACGTCGCCGCCAAGCGACCGGCGTAGGCACGCGCTGCCTGCTGCTCATCCGCACGCAGCAGGCGTTCGATCCAGCCGCGGCGCCCGCCAGAGAGACAGATCAGGCCCTCACGGTGCGCGCGCAGGTCGTCCAGCCCCAACCCGCGCGCGATCCTCGCCTCGCGATCCGCCTGGCCCTGCAGCATCGTCGACAGCCGGCAGAGGGAGCGATAGCCAGCGGGCTCAGCCGCCAACAGCACGAGGAGACCGGTCTGCGCCCCGTCCCGCGCGTGCGCGCGCAGGTCCTCCGGAAGCGCGATCGGCGCCGTCATGCCGATGATCGGCTGGAGGCCCGCCTCCTGGCACGCGCGGGCGTGGCGCACGGCGCCATAGAGCGCGTTGGCGTCGGTCAAGGCAAGGTGTGACAGCCCCTCCGCCAGTGCGCGCTCGACCAGGTGTTCGATCGATGCGGCGCTGCCCAGGAGCGTGTACTGGGAGTGGACGTGCAGATGCGTCCAGGCATCCTCGCCGGCGCCCCGCACGGGCTCAGGCCCTTCGGCGCGTGCGATCAGCGCGCGGTCCACGCGACCGGGACGCGCAGCCGTGCGTCCTGGGCGTACAGCGCGCGCACCTCGCCAAAGGTCGCGTCGCCGCCCGTCGTCAGGATCGCCAGGTGGTCCATCGTCCTTTCGTCGGCGACCGCATCCCTAGGTTCGCCCTCCGCCAGGAACCCAAACCCACCGTCCCAGGGCAGGATCTCGACCTTGTTCAGGGCCAACATGTCGCGGACCAGGTTGCCGCGCACGAACCACGTGCCGTGCATGTCAAAGATGCCAAAGCGCTGTGGGTCGGCGTCGCCGCGGCGGCACATCTGCCACGCTTGGCCTGCAACGACAAACTGGTCGCGGGGTACGTCCAGGGGATCGAACGGGATCTGCAGCACCTCGCACTGCAGCGCGTCGAGCTGTGCGTCGACCAGGGCCCAGCGCCCCTCGTCCGCCTTCCAGACCTCGCACACCCAGTGGTCCTCATAGTATCCCGGCGTAAAGTAGGCGCCGAACCCGCAGCGTGCGCGCGCGGGCACCCCTTGGTGGCACAGCAGCGCGCAGAGCACCGTGGCAAAGTCGCGGCAGTTGCCGACCAACCGCGTCTCCGGCGGACGGACCTCGGTCAGGGGCCGATCGTCGAGCGCGCGGATGCGCGCCAGCTGCGCCGCGAACTGGCGCAGCTGTACCTCGCCCTTTCGTTCTTCCGAGAGCGACACCCCATACCGCTCCGCCCAAAAGATGTGCAGCATCAGCCCTTGCACGACCTGAACCAGCGCTTTCACCCCATCTGGCAGTCCGTCCAGCATCCAGCTGTACCCTCTCGGCGCCGTCATGGGCCCGGGCCACGCATAGTACACCTGCGGATCGGGGCTCGCGTCCGCCAACCAAGTGCGCACCGCACGGATGTGCGCGGGATAGTGCTCGAACGTGTTGGCTGCCACCAGGCGCCACAACGCCCCATCTCCCAGCCCGGCAAAGCGCCCGGGGGCGAACAGGTCCGGCTCGGGCGTTGCCTCGATCGCGGCGATCGCCTGCGCGCCCACCTGTGCGAACGTCGCCATCACCTCGTCCAGGGGCCAGTCCTTGCGCTCCTGGTACGTCTGCTCGTTCATGTCGTCGACCCCGCGCCAGTCGGGCAGGTCCAGCTCCCCGTGGGCAGCCTGTCCCAACCAAGCGACCATGCGCTCCTCCCAAGCCGTCACGTGGGCGACGATGTCTTTGACCGACCACGCGCCCTGCACGCCGGGCGTGCCCATGTGCGCCCGGTCCAGTTCGTCGAGCAGGGCGCCGAACTGCGCCCGCCCAGACCGCACCTGGTCGAGCAGCCTAGACCGAGTCATCTCTTCCGCCATGGCGATCCTCCTCCGCCGCCGGGCACGTCCCCTGGCTGTGGGCCTGGGGGTGAGGCAGTGCGCCCCATACCGACGCCGCTTCCCCATTCTAGCACGACCACCCCGAACGGTCAACGGAAACGCCGCGCCCGGGAACTGCCTGTGTGTCGGCAGCCGCTTTGCCCCAACCAACAGGCGGACCGATCGCAGAACCGCGCCCCGCACGGGGACAATCCCGCCGGGGCGCCTGATCGCGACCTGTCTGCCTGCCCACGCGCAGGGCCTCAGCCTGGGCCCGCCTCCCCCTCCTCAGGGCCCGCTTGTCCCTGTCTCGGGCCTGGGTCGACCTCGGCGCTGTAGACCGAGAGAAGGGGCAGGCCCAGATCCCGCAGCCGCGCCAAGAGACCGTACAGGGCGGACTGATCGACGACGGTTCCAGTCAACGTCGTCTCTCCACCAGGACCGTGCTCGATCGCCAGATCCTCGAACCACGACGACCAGTGCCCGTCGATGTGCCCTCTGGTCCGGATCTCAACGTACAGCATCCCCACTCTCTTCCCAACACCCCGTCCGGCACGCCTCGCGCCCTGGGGGTGTAGGCCCTACGCAGCGCCCCCTGTGCGAATTCCCACCGTGAACTGCCCACAGTATAGCGCGTGGCGAGGCAGGCGTCATCACCCGTCACGGGTGATCGATGGGTGATTCCATGAGGAGGGGAAGCGGAGCAGCATGTCCTCGTCGCGTTGCTCGACGTTGGCCGATCTCTCGCCCTGCAGGGCGGCAGCGATCGCGTGGTCCACGCGCGGCGCGTTGAGCCGCACCTACGGATCGGGACAGATCGGCGGGCGTAGGGCAGCGGGCGGCGCAGAGGTCGGGAACAGCAGCGCCACGGGCGTCGGCGAGAGCTGGGACGCTGGTTCGGGCAAGACGGGCGTAGGTGTGACGGTGGGCGTTAGCGCGCGGTAGGGGATGTTGGCTGGCACCGGCGTGAGCACAGCGAGATCGCCAACGTCAAGGCCCTCCAGACGTTGCGGACGCCGGCTTTCGGTGTAGGCAAAGCGCAGCGCGGCAGGGGTATCGACCACCGTCCGGACGAATCCGCCGACCTGGCGCCCGACGTACGAGGCCGATTGGCGCGTGACCAGCCACCACGCGCTGCCAACCGACATAGAACGCCCTGAGGTGAGCAGCGAGACGAGTACGACGAGCAGGTAGGCGACGCCAACGATGACAGCCAGGCGGCTGAGCTTGAGCTGCCACAGCGCCCGCCAGGCCACGATCAGCGCCCAAACAAGCAGACACGCGGCGAGGAAGACCAGGACAAGGCTGGCATAGCGGATCGGGCTGGGCCACCGCGCCGTGCTGAGCGCTGCGCGCCGGCAGCCCTGTGCCGCGTACAGGAGGCCTACCAGGGCGAGGAGGCGCCCGAACAGCACACGCCCCCGGAGCGGCAGTCCCGACGGATCGGCCCACAGCGCCTTCAGCACGCGCCCTACGCGCGCGCCCGTGGACGGTGCGGGTGCCTCTGGACCCGGTCGCGCGTCCCTCCGCGCGACCGGAGGCGTTTGGGCCCGCGGCGACGCCGCCGCTTGTCCGGCCCAACCAGCGGTGGATGCACCATAGGCGAGGCGTCCGGTGGGAGCGGGCGTCCCGTATCCTACTCCTGCGCTCGAAGGGGCTTCTTGGCGCACACGTTCGGGCAGGGGCGTTGCCTTGGCAGGATCGAGCGCGATCGGGCAGGGCTCGTCGAACAGCCTGGGCCACATGCGGCGGGTCACCTGCGCCGCCTGCGTGGCGTGCCGGGCGATCTCTTGCGGAGGTGGGTCTTGCCCTGGGTTCTGAACCCGCGTGCGCGTCTCGTCCAAGGCAAGCAGGACGCGCGCCGCGCGCTCGTCGCCCCGGAACAGATCCGTGTGCGTGCGGGCAGCGTCGACGAGCGCCGCAAAACGGAGCGCCCCGATGTTGCGCGGGGCATTGCGCTGGCTGCTGAGATACGCCGAGAGCGCTTCCGCGACTGCGGCGTGCAGCGCCAGGAGCGCCTCGCGCATCTCCTCGGCGTCCTCAGCCCCGTTGTATGCCAGCAACGCTGAACTGAGCAAGCGCTGCGCCGTCCACATCTGGGGTCGCATGCTACTCGCTCCCCCACCTGGCGCCGAGGTCGATCTCTTGCAGCCCCTGCCGCAGTTCGCCCCACAGCCGGTCCAGGTCGTCGCCCAACCCCGCTGGCCCCTCGCCGAACCAGGCATCCAGGCGCACGGTCGCGCCCTCCCATGCCCGCCGGACGCCCAGTGTGAACTGGTAGCCCAGGTCTTCGATCCACGCGCTAAGGAGGGCGGCATAGTCGACGCCGAGGCCCTGAACGTGGGGGGAGACGATCACGGCGCCAGAGAGGAGCGGCCCAAAGGGCTGACCCTGGTGGGCCATCTGCCACGAGGTGCGGTAGATGCCGGGCGCCCGCGGAGCCTCGACCGGCACCGACCACCGCGCCACACCCCCGACCGGGACCACGGACTCTAGTAGCTGTGGATCCGCAGCGCCGAGGGGCATACCGCCCGCCAGGGGCAGGTCAAGGCCCATTCCGGGCATCCACGCGACCGTCCCCGTGTTCTGCACGTCAAAGACCAAGGCGCCCTGCCCGCCTGGCGGGAGAACCAGGTAACGCGGCTGCCCGATCAGGCGCGCTTGGAACGTGGGCATCTCGGCGGATTGGCTGCTAGCGCGTGGGCGGACCAGATCGCTCCCCACTCCAAGAGACGCGTGGGTGGCGCCAGGAGCCGCCAGCAGCAGCACGAGCACAGCGCTCACCCAGGACGCAACCGCGTTTCGTCGCCGTCTCCCGCCAACCAACTTGCGTCTCCTGTGCAGCGACTTTCGTACTCTGGTCCGGTTGGGTGCAGCAGGCGCACCGACTTGTCCCGCGTCCGGTGCGTGCGCTCTGCTGCGCCAGCTCGCCGATGCCGGTCAGGCCTTGCCCGAGGGGGCGGCAGCGGCAAGCGGGGTGCTGCATGGACAGTTCGGAGACCACGCGATGGTGGATCTGGCAGACAGTGGGTGGCCCCTCCACGCAGCACGTCTCCCATACCTATTATAACGAACCCGGAGGCGCCTGTCAACGCCTTTGTGGT
>JAFGIE010000033.1 GCA_016929775.1 Anaerolineae bacterium | reverse complement strand
GTGGGGCGAAGCGCTCGCGCGGCGCACCGTCGTCTACCTGGCGCTCTTTCCGAGCGCGTTCTTTTTGCTCGCGGCGTACGCCGAGTCGCTGTTCATGCTCGCCGTCGTCGCCGCTTTCTACCACGCCCGTCGAGGGGAGTGGGCAGCAGCGGGCGTGTGGGGTGCGATCGCTCCGCTTGCGCGCCTGCCGGGCGTGACGGTCGTTGTGCCGCTGGGTTGGGAGTTCGTGCGCCAGTGGCGTCAGGCGCGCCATTCCGCGTGTGCGCTGCGATGGTGGCGCGCGTGGCCGATCGCGTTGGCGGTCTTGGGGGCGCTGACGTTTCCGGTCTACGCACGCCTGGTCGTGGGGACCGAGGAGTGGTTGGCGCCCTTTACGGTGCACACGCAGCGCTTTATGGGGCGCTTTGCATGGCCCTGGGAGAGCCTGTGGCGCGCGGCGCAGGTGTTGGCATCGGGACGCTTCCGGCTGATCGAGCCGTTCGACCTCGCGTTCGCGCTGCTCTTCCTGGCGCTGACCGTGCTTTCGTTTCGCAAGCTGCCGGTCATGTATGGGCTGTACATGGCGTCGATGCTGTTCGGCGCGTTGAGCAAGGTCTCGGAAGTGCAGCCTCTGCTCTCGGTCTCCCGGTACGTGCTGGTGCTCTTTCCAGGTCACGTGCTGCTGGCGATGTGGGGAGAACGGCACGCGTGGGCGCACCGCCTGGTGCTTTACCTGTCGTTTGCCCTGTGGCTGTTCTACGCCGGGCAGTTCGCGATCTGGGGGTGGGTGGGGTGAGGCAGTGATGTCGGCGCACGCGAGCGGACGACGAACGGTCTTGCGGGACCTGGGCCTGGTCCTTGCCCTGGCGCTCCTGGTTCGCGCCCTGACTGCTCTGCCCATGCGCCGTCCCGGCTATATGGACGCCGCGTACTATGTCGACGGCGCGCTGAGCCTGTACCATGGTCAGGGGTTCGTCGACCCGTTCATCTGGAACTACCTCGACAGCCCGGCGGGCATCCCTGCGCCCAGTCACCTGTACTGGATGCCGCTCTCTTCGATCCTGGCTTACTTGTCCTTTCTAGCGTTCGGTCCGACGTACCGCGCAGCACAGGTACCCTTTGCCCTGCTCTCGTCCCTGCTCGCGCCGCTGAGCTACCTGGCAGCGTACGACCTGGCGCAGGACAGGCGCCAGGCGTGGGGGGCGGCGCTGTTGGCGGTGTTCAGCGGGTTCTACATGGTCTACTGGGTCACACCGGACAACTTTGCGCCCTTTGCGCTCGCCGGCGCCCTCTGCCTGTGGGGGCTGGGGAAAGCGCGGAAGGGGGGCGGGGTGGGGTGGTACGTCCTATCTGGCGTGTGCGCTGCCCTTGCGCATCTCGCGCGCGCAGATGGACCCCTGCTGCTGCTCGTCGGGGTGGTCCTGTGCGGGTATGACGTGGTGACCCACCGCGGGCGGCGCCGCGGGTTGGCGTGGCGTGGCTTGGCCCTGGTTGGATGCTACCTGTTGGTCATGGCGCCGTGGCTGGCGCGCAACCTCGCGGCTACGGGGAGGCTGCTGTCGACGTCCGGGATCAAGACGCTGTGGCTGACGGACTATGACGACCTATACAGCTATGGTGAGTCCCTGACGGTGCAGAGCTATCTCGCGTGGGGCTGGGCCAACATCGCCCGATCCAAGCTGGACGCGCTGTGGAAGAACCTGGGGCAGGTGGCGTTTGCGGGGTGGATGATCTACCTTGCCCCGCTGGGCGCGGTGGGCGTGTGGCGGCTGCGCCGGCGCGCCGAGATGACGGCTGTGTGGCTGTATGGTGTGCTGCTCTACCTCACGATGAGCCTGGGGTTTACCTATCCAGGCTGGCGGGGCGGCATGTTCCATTCGCTGGGCGCCCTGCTGCCGGCGATGTATGCCGCCGCGCTAGTCGGGCTCGACGCATGCGTGGCGTGGGCCTCCGCCCGACGCCCGCACTGGCAACCGGCGGTCGCGCGGCGCGTGTTCGGCGGCGCTGCGGTAGCCTTTGCGATCGTGTTGAGCACGGTCCTGTACGCGGGTCGGGTCGGCGGCTTTCGCGGCGAGCACCCCTACGAGCGGGTCGCAGAATGGATGGCAGGGCGCGTGCCGAGGTCGGCGCGCGTGATGGTGAACGATCCGCCGAGCTTTTACTACCACGCACGCCGTCCGTGCGTCGCGATCCCGAACGGGGATCTGGAGACCGTGCTGCAGGTCGCGGACCGCTATGAGGTGGCGTACCTGGTCCTCGACCGCAACAATCCGAGCCTCAGCGCGCTGTACGAGGCGCCCGCGAGCGATCCACGGCTCGAGCTCCAGGCACAGATCGCGGTGGGCGGCGTCACGACCCTGCTATTCGAGGTGGCGAGATGAGCGGGCGGCGTGCGTTGGGGACCGGGTCGGGCAGCCTGGTGCGCGGGGCGCCCATTGGCGCGCTGCTGCTCGCCGGAGCGGTGGTCGGCTTGGGCCTGCTGTACGTGCTGGGTACGGCGGGCTGCGGGCCACGGGGCTTTCCCCTGGACGATGGATGGATCCACCAGACCTACGCGCGCAACCTGGCGCAGAGCGGGCGCTTTGCGTTTGCCCCAGGAGAGGCAAGCGCGGGATCGACCGCACCGCTGTGGACGCTGGCGCTGGCGCTTGGTCACTTGATCCGGCTTTCGCCGGTCGCGTGGTCGCACGTGCTGGGGGGAGGGTGCCTGGCGCTGAGCGCGTGGACCGCGGGGCGCCTGGCGCGCCGCCTCTTCCCGGAACATGCGGGGCTGGCGGGGTGGGTGTCGGCTGCCTGCCTGCTCGAGTGGCACCTCGTGTGGGCGGCGTTCTCTGGCATGGAGACGATCCTGTTCAGCTGGCTCTCCCTGCTGCTGATCGAGCGCACTGTGGCCCGGTCGCGCCCCCTCCTGCTCGGCGCGATCGGCGGTCTGCTGATCCTAACGCGCCCCGAGGGCGTCGTCCTGGTCGTGCTGCTCGCGCTGACGACCCTGGTGGACAGCCTCCGCGGCGCCAAGCTCGAGGACGTGGGGCGCTCGCGCGGGCGCTTGTGGAGCGCGCTCGCGTTCCTATCCGGCTTGGCGCTGCTGCTCGTGCCCTACCTGGTCTCGAACGTGGCCCTCACAGGACGGCTCTTGCCGAACACGTTCTACGCCAAGCAAGCCGAGTACGCGGCGCTGCTCGACGCTCCGGTGTGGAAGCGGCTGTGGCGCGTGGCGCGCCCGACCTTGGTTGGCGCCCAAGTGCTCCTCGTCCCGGGCGCCCTGCTGCAGCTGGCGCACTGTTTGGGGTGGCGCGCGCTGCCGTCGCAGCCTGGACAGCGCGCCCCTGGTCTCGCCGTACGGCTCTTGCCCGCTGCGTGGTGGGGGGCATACCTGATGATCTATGCGCTGCGCATGCCGGTCGACTACCAGCATGGACGATACGTGATGCCCACGATCCCGTTCCTGCTGCTGTATGGCCTTGCCGGGACGGCGCGCTGGCTGCAGCCGCACGCGACGCGCTGGGCGGTCCGTGTGGCGAGCCGCGCGCTGCCTGCAGCGTTCCTCTGCCTGGGCGTCGCTTTCCTGCTGCTGGGTCGCCAGGCGTACGTCGAGGATGTGTGCATCATCAATGGCGAGATGGTGCAGGTCGCGCAGTGGCTGCGCGACCACACACCCGCGGATGCGCTCGTGGCGGCACACGACATCGGCGCGATCGGCTACGTCAGCCAGCGTTCGCTGATCGACTTGGCAGGCCTGGTCACGCCCGAGGTGATCCCGTACATTCGCGATGAGGCGCGCCTGAGGGCGTATGTCCTGGCGCAGGGCGCCGACTATATGGCTACATTCCCCTCCTGGTACCCAGAGATGACGCGCGATCCGCGCTTCGTGCTCGTCTACCAGACCGACCTGGCTCTCACCCGGCGCAAGGGCGGCGACAACATGGCGGTGTACGAGATCCGGCGAGGGGGGGAGTGAG
>JAFGIE010000258.1 GCA_016929775.1 Anaerolineae bacterium | reverse complement strand
GACGGCAGCGACATCCGCGTCGTCGACGACTATGGGCACACGTCGCACTTTATCTGGCGCGACCCGGCGCACATCCTGGCTTGGTCCTGGCACCCCTCCCACGAAGGCGCGTTCTACCTCTACGAGGACCACGCCACCAACCAAGTGGAGGTAGTTGGGCTGGGCGTCATGCTGGTCAACGGGCACTGCACCTACCTGCCGGGCGGAGCGTGGATCCTGAACGACACCTATCCCGACGCAGACCGTCGCCAAGAGCTCTACCTGTACCACGTCGCGCGCGACGAAAAGGTCTCGCTGGGGCGCTTCCATTCGCCTGAGCGGTACACGGGCGAATGGCGCTGCGACCTGCACCCGCGCTCCAGCCCCGACGGCAGGATGGTCACGATCGACTCGACACATGGCGGAGAGGGACGCCAGATCTACCTGTTCGACGTCAGCGAGATCGTCACATAGAGACGCCCTGCTTCTCGCCGCCCCAAAGGGACGCCATCTCGACGACCGTCGCCCCATCCAGCGCTCCGAGGTCTTGGGACCCTCGGAGCGCTGGATGATCCTGGGGCACGCCCGCCGCCAGATTCGGTTGACAGGCTGCCCTCCGTGTGATATCCTTGGGGAACGAACGCAACCAGGCAACCTACACCCCTCACCTGACCTCGCCCTGACGTTCGTTGCGCATCCTTCCGGTGCCGCTGCCGGCAGAGCCGGCGCTAGGCGCGCCACTCGCCTTGGGCGAGAAAGGAGGCCCCCGTGTCTGCGTCCGTGTTCGATGCGCTGGAGGAGAGATTCTCCCACGTCGTGCCCAAGATGGGCAAGTTCTTTGACTCGCACGACTTTATCCTCGCGATCGCCCAGATAGAACAGCAGCTGTACATCCGCGCCCTAGCCGCATACGCCGACCACGAGTATCCCTTCCAGATCGTACACGGCGAGATCGCGCGCCGTCTCTCCCGGCATCCCGAGCTCGTGGTCAAGGTCGGCGAGACGAACAGCGAGGACATCTTTCACCGCAAGGGCTCGGCAGTGGTCTGGCGCAAGGTCGAATAGGGCGCAGTCCACGTGAGATGCCCCGCCCGGCGACGGGCTGGGGCGAGGAGGGACGACGCGATGGAACGACGCCCGAGGGCTGCGCTTTGCCCGCATCCGCGCACCTGGGCGCGCGCGCCCAGGTGGCGCAGCGGCTGCCACGCGGCGCTCCTCATCGCCGGGGTGCTCCTCGCGGCGTGTGCCAGCGTGGATCGCGCAGGCGGCGGCGAGCGCGAGGCGCCGGAACTGCCGCCACAGGTCGTGCTCCCCACCCCTGACCCCGCCGCCGCGATCGCCGCTCCCCTCTGCCCGCCGCCCCAGCCCCCGCTGGTCGAGGGCCTCGCCCTCCACGCGCCGCCCGCGCTCGCCGAACCCGCACCGCGCGTCCCCTTTCGCGATCCCGTCTTTGGGACCTGCCTGGTGCGCGTCACCGACCGCCGGCAGGACCTGGGACCCGACGATCGCTCGCGCGGGATCGTGAACGAGTACGCGCGCGTTGGCTCGTTCAACGCCGACGGCAGCCTCCTGCTGGCGCGCAGCGTCGACGCGAACTGGTACCTGTACGACGCGCGCTCGCTGCGCCCGCTCGGCGCCCTGCCGCTGGGCGACGAACCACGCTGGGACGCCGACGACCCGGACGTGGTGTATTATACGGATGACATACGTCTCATGGCGTACGACGTGCGGGCGGGCACGGGCAGGGTGATCCACGACTTTGCGCCCGACCTGGATCGACTGGCGCCGATCGCAGTCTGGACGCGCTACGAGGGTCGGCCCTCGATGGACACCCGCTACTGGGGGCTCATGGCTGAGGACGCGAGGTGGATCCCCGTCGCCTTCCTGGTCTACGATCGCCTGACCGATCAGGTCACGATCCGCGACATGCGGAACACGCCCGGCATCGAGGAGGACGTGGATCACGTCACGATCAGCCCGCGCGGGACGTACTATCTCGCCTCGTACGACCGTGCGTGCGAGCGGGGTGGCGCGGGCGATGACGCGCATCCCTGCGGGCTGATGGTCTACGATCGCGACCTGGAGGGGGGGCGCAGCCTGCTGCGGATCATCGGTCACTATGACACCGCGCTCGACGCGCAGGGGCGCGAGGTGATCGTCTATCAGGACATCGACACCGACCAGATCGCGATGCTCGACCTGGAGAGCGGACAGGTCACCCCGCTATGGCCGATCGACTTTGCGCACACGCCGATCGGTTTTCACTTCTCGGGCCTGGCGTACGAGCGACCCGGCTGGGCCCTCATCTCCACGTACAGCGGCGGCTACCCGGAGGCCTACACGTGGATGGATGACCAGGTGTTCGCGATCGAGCTGCGCGCGGGGGGACGCGTGGCGCGCCTCGCCCACACTCACTCGCTGGTCGACCCAGAGGCCGAACACGACTACTGGGCCGAGCCGCACGCCACGACGAACGGCGACATGACGCGCATCCTGTTCACCAGCAACTGGGGACGCTCGGGCAGCGAGGAGGTCGACATGTACATGATCGAGCTCGCGCCGGATTGGACGGAGACCCTCGGGGGCAGCGGCGGTTTGACAGATGCTGCAGATTGGCGTACCATTCCCGTGGCGTGCCCATCGCGGGCATACACGAGCACACCCGAGGCG
>JAFGIE010000032.1 GCA_016929775.1 Anaerolineae bacterium | reverse complement strand
GCATATGCCTCCGAGCTCTCGTAGCGGACCGTCTCCGTCCAGATCGTCCAACGGTCGTATCGCTGCTCGCGCCCATCCGCTAGGATGATCGTCTCTTCGTGCTTGGGCAGTCGGACCAGGGGACGCGTCGCATCGATCGCCGGTTCGTAAGCCTGGTAGACGACCTCGTACGCGTTCTCGACGGTCAGCGTTCGCCCTGTGAAATGGTTGATCACGGCATCGTTGCGCAGCAGATCGTAAAGCGGCGCCCGATCCGGCATCCCACCCCGGATCACAGTTCGCACGCGTTCAATGGACCCCTGCATCGGCTAGGCTACCTCTCTATCTGTCCTAGCGGGGAACGCTCCCCGACTGGCATCGTGCGCCTGGAACGCTGATCGCCCCTGGCGATCTAGGCCCTTGCGCGTCCCCTATGGTGTAGAACTCGGGCGTGCTACAGCCAACCCGTGAGTTCGGCCAATAGGCGGGCATAGTCGCGAAAGTCGGGCCACGAAATGTCGGGCGGCACACCGTGGTCACAGGCTGGGATGAACCCGCCTTCCGCCAGCAGCGGCGGCACGACACGCAGGACCTCGGCGCGCATCACGTCCCCGCCCGCAGCGATCGCGCGCTTGTCGATCCCGCCCTGGTAGGCCATCGCCCTGCCGAACCGCTCGCGGTAGGCGACGATGTCGTTGCCTGCCGCGACCTCGATCGGGTCGCAGACGTTGATCCCCGCCTCGATCCACAGCGGGATCAGGACCTCGATGTTGCCGTCTGAGTCCATGTCGACGATCGGGCAGCCGCTGCCCTTGATCTCTGTCACCCAGCGCTCGTACGCCGGCATCAGAAAGCGGCGCACCATGGCGGGCGAGATCATGCTGTGCGCCTTGAACGCCATGTCCTCGGAAAAGTGAACCGCGTCCAGCTCGACCTGCTCGGTGATCTGCGCGAGCGTGGCAGACACAAACTCTGTCCAGGTCTGCGCCATCTCGGTCACAAAGTCGGGATCGTCGATCATCAACATGCACAGGTTCTCCATCCCGACCCACTCGCGCATCTGCCAGAACGGCCCGTTGATGCTGACCGAGACCGGATAGTCTCGCGCCTGGAGCGCAGCGCAGCGCTCCCGAAAGTCCTCGGGGAACCGTTCGGGATGGTACGGGTCGTAGCGCCACTTCATGCGCTCTTCCCAGTCGGCTCGGTTCTGCACGGGGAAGCGGTGCCACTTGCGCGTCACAAAGTCCTTGGCCGAACGGATGTACGTATAGTCGTACTCGTCCGAGATCTCGGTGATCGCGCCCATCCAGTCCTGGACGATATAGTGCCCGTCCTTGTGTTCCAAGACCTGCTCTTCGAACGTGGGGATCATCTTGAACGAGACGCCGAGCGGGACGTGCGGCTGGGTCCGCTCGCGCTCGATGCCCAGCAGTTGCAGCAGGTAGTCATGGTGATGGACGTCAGGCGGCAGGCCCTGCTGGCGCCACGCACGGAGCGTGGACTCGCGCGGACCACCAGGGTGGAACGGGACCTTGTCCGGGGACCCAAATAGGAGCGTCTCCCGGAAGCGTTCGCGTGGGTTCATCATCCCTCTCTGTTTGCCAGCGCCTCGCTCGCAGGGCCGGACGCACTGGTCGACTCGACGTTCCTGAGGCGCGCTAGCCCCGGGACCGTCTCGCTGCTCCGTGGGCCACCCTGTCTGCCCACGACCCATTCTCAGGACAGTGCACGTTGCCGCGCGGATTGAGGCCCTGTACCAGGGCAGCGTCGCGTGCTAGGCCGAGCAGCACGATCCCACGATCGACGATGTGCCGCCAGATGACGCCCAGGTCGTTATACTCGGGCTGCGACATATGCACGGCGTGCACCCCGCGCATCTGGCACAGCGAGAGCGCATAGTGATCGCCCCGAGTCCTCGACCCACCGTACCCGTGTGTCGGTCACAGCAGGCTCCTTCGGCGCCGGTCCTCTCTGCATATGGCGCCCTGTCGCGTTCAGCGGGCGGGCGCGGTGACGCCGCGCAGGGACAGCTCCTCTGCGTAGTGACAGGCCACATACCTTCCCGGCACGGCTTCACGCAGCGCCGGTTCCTCTCGCGCGCATCTCTCCTGTGCGTACCGGCAGCGCGGGTGAAAGTAGCAACCGCTCGGCGGGTTGGCAGGGTCAGCCACCTCGCCCTCGAGGATTAGGCGCGCACTGCGCAGTCGCGGGTCAGGCTGTCCTCTCCCCGCCAGTCGACGCCGGCCTGTAAACCGCCGCGATCAGGCGTGCATCGGCTGTTCCTCTCGCGCGGCCTGGCGGGGTAGGACAGATCTCAATGCTAAGGCAAAGGTTTATACTATGCTTCGCCCCCCCTGTCAAACCAGCCCATCGCCCCGTATGCGCACCCATTCCCGCGGGTTGTCCGCGACACGACCCCCTCGCAGCGACCCTTTTCCGCTGCCTGCACATGGCGCCGACGCGCTGCGCTATCCCTCCCCGTCCAGCGCCGCTAGGCTCACCTTCTCCTCAGTCAACGAGCGCGCCTCCGCCATGGCGGCCTCCCGGATCGTGACCGGGAAGCGGTTGTGCAGCGGGCTGTATCGCGCCCCGAGCGCCGAAGCCGCGTAAAAGAGCCACGACATCCAGTGCAAGAAGGGCTGCATCTCTACCGCGCGTCGGAACTCGACCAGCCCGGCGTCGTCCCACCCGCCGGCAAGCCCGTAGAGCAGCGAGTAGAGCGGGATGGAGAACAGGATGCCGACCATAAAGATGACGATGCTCGTGATCTCGTCCCCCTGCCAGATCAGGCCCGTTACCCAGCGGATGATGAGCGCGTGGGCAGTCCCTGCCAGCAGCGGCGCCGCGAGCGACTGCCACCGGTAGTAGCGCAACTGGAAGCAGACCCGGCTGTTGATGGCATACACGGCTACCCCGCGCGCAAAGGTCGCGGCGAGATAGGCGACGATCAGGCCAGTCACCTGGAAGCGCGTGAGCAGAACCAGGGCGAGCAGGATGCGAAGGCTCTGCTCGACCGCGATCATTGTCATCTTGAGCCCCGGTCGGTTGCTCGCCAGGGCGACTGCGTCGCCGATGATGTTGAGATGCTGGACGCTGCCGAACACGATCAGCGGGAGGACATAGGTCGCGGCGCGCGCAAACTCGGGACCGGAGGAGCCAAGGATGAACCGGTCGGCGATCGCCAGTAGCACTGCCGCGACAAAGGCGCCGACCATGGCATCCCACTTGTAGCTCATGGCGACATAGTACTGGCTGAGCAGCCGCCTGCCGTGCGAGTAGGCTTCCGAGATGGCAGGCATCACGCCGTCGACGAGATTCCGGAGCACGTCAAAGGCCAGCATAAAGTTGTTGGCCATCATCCAGTTGCCCCATACCTCCGCATAGTTGACCAAGCGCGTCTGCGTAAGCAGGATCTCGACTGCAGACGCCGCGGCGAGAACGACTGAACCGCCCATGTCCAGTGCCCCGAAGCGGAACGCCTCCTTGAGGACCGAGCCGTCAAAGTGGGCGAGAAAGAACACCCTCGCGCTATATCCAACGCGTCGGTAGAGCCACAGGCCAAGGCTAAAGTGACAGACCTCGACTGCGTACGCGGCTAGCGCCAGGCCAAGTGCCCCACCCAGCGCAGCGCCGATCGCAGGAGTCCGGCGCCCCCACCACAGCATCAGCAGCACGAACACAGGCTGGGTCACCATCGGCCACACCAGCATCAAAAAGTTGTCGAGCACCTGTGCATAGTCGAGCCGCTGCTGCGCGTACATCGCGTCGCGCATCACGCGGTAGAATCCCGGGATCTGGATCAGGGCGTGGGCGACAATGATCCACGTATAGATCGCATAGGAAGTCCTGGGAACCGCCGTCCCTGCGAGGATCACGACCAGCGCCACCTGGAACGCGCCAGACAGGGCCTGCCACCACACAAACACCTGCCCGTACTGCACTGCGCGGCGTGGGTCGTGCACTCGGTACTGGGCGTAGAACTTGACAAAGGCGACGCTCGTCCCGACATCGAACAGCGTCCAGGCCAAGGCAAAGACCTGTCCGACGCGCCCGATCAACCCAAAGGCCTGGGCAGAGGGCAGGATGAACGCGGGGAGGATCATGTTCTGGTAGATGATCAGCGGGATAAAGAGCAGCACACCCATCATCATCGCGAACAAGAACCCCGCCAGTGGCCGATGGAAGCCGATCTCTTCCCACTCGGTATGCGCCTCCCTCGACTCGTAGCGCTCTCTCGATGCGATGATCTCGTCGAGGGCCTCGGGATGCGCGAGGCTGTACCGTCGCACGAGGGCAAAGACCAGGAGTGCCACAACCAAGAGCCCAGCGCACACGGTCACGAGCGCGATCTGGTCCCGCCTGTGAGGAACGGGCGAGGCAGGATAGTCGGCGAAGGAAAGAGGGCTTCGCTGGGCTGCACGTAGGGCGAGCACATAGATCAGGTAGTTGTAGTAGGGCCACTCCTGTATCTGTGGGTTCACGCCATCCGTGTGCGCCGATAGCACGTACACCCGCCCTTCGCCGAGCTGGGCCTGCCCGAGGACCGTCTCCCCTGTCTCGTACCCCACGATCAGCGGTTCGAGCGCCGCACCATCCAGTCGCGTGCGCTCGCGCACCTGCGGCGCACTGCCCCAGACGAGGTCACCGTGAGTCGCAGTTTGCGCCGCGGGCATCGCCGCAAGGCTCAACGGATCCTCCGCAGGAACGAGCGCGACGTCCTGCCCCAGGAGCGCCGACACCTGCGGCGCCGCGATGCCCGGCCCTAATACCAACACCAGGCCTGCGCCGTGGAGCACGCGCTCGCGCACGCGCTCCGGCTCGGCGAGTGAGCCGTTCAGGACCAGGAGATCGGCCTGCGCGAGGTCATCTGTGAGGACGAGCTGCCCTGCCCCCTGCGCGAGCCCGAGGGCCGCGCGCACGCCCCTCTGTGTGCCATCGGAGCCAGCATAGTACACGCGCAATGCGGGTCCGGTCTCCGCCGCAGGCGCCGTCTGAAGACCACAGCCAACGAGTGCAAGGACGAGGATGAGGTTCACGATCCGTGCGGCAACAGCGCGCCTGTGGCGCATGGGCCCTCCTTGTCAGGGCACGCCGCCGCACGCCCCGTGTGGCCCGGGCAGCGGCGTGGGGATCGGCAACGATGGCAGACCGCACCCGGCTGTGCCGCAGTCCTGGCCCGGACGGCGCGGGACTTGACAAGCGGAGCGGTCTGTCGTATACAACCCCACAGGGATGACCCCGGTGCTCTCTCCATCGCTCAGCGCTGGGCATTCCCCCTTCGCCTGAGCCATGCGGGCGGTGTCACGGATCCACGGCATCACTACCGGAAGGAGCGCGACAGTGACGGACGACCGACCTGTAAGTGACGTGTTCCCGGGCCAGGCACGTGCGCAGTCGGGCCTCTCGGTCCAAGGCAGTCGCTTCGTGGACCCCGAGGGGCGGCAAGTGCTCCTGCACGGTGTCTGCGTCGTCAGCAAAGACCCTCGCGCCGGCTACCTGGGCAGCGAGGATGCGCGTACGTTCGCGGCGATGCGCGATTGGGGGCTGAACTGCATCCGACTGGGCGTGATCTGGGATGGACTAGAGCCCGAGCCCGGCGCCTACAACGAGGCGTATCTGGACGGCATCGACCGCCAGATCGCGATGGCCCAACACGTCGGCTTGTACGTCTACCTGGACATGCACCAGGACCTGTACAGCGTGCTCTACTCAGATGGGGCGCCCGCCTGGGCGACGCTGAGCGGAGATGCCCCCCACATCGCCGACAGCGCGGTGTGGAGCGACGCGTACTTTACCAGTCCAGCCGTGCAGGCAGCGTTGGACCGCTTCTGGCAGAACGCCCCTGCGCCCGATGGCATCGGCCTACAGGAGCACTATGCGCGCGCGTGGGGCGTACTTGCTGCGCGCTTGGGTCAACGCCCGAACGTGATCGGCTACGACCTCATGAACGAGCCCTTCCCCGGCGCGCTCGCGACACAAGCGCAGGCATTGATGTTCGCCGTCGGAGCAAAGCTTCTCGCGGCGCAGGGCGCCCTCGAGGGTGCCGCAGTCGAGGACGTAGCGGCGCTTTGGCTGACCCCCGAGGGCCGCTCGAGCATCCTGGCGTTGCTCGCCGACGTCGAGGTCTATGCGCGCGTGGTGGACACGACGGAGAAGCTCTATGCCGAGTTCGAGCGGTCCCGGCTGATGCCGATGTATCGTCGCGTGGCGCGTGTCGTGCGAGAACAAGACCCGAACGGGATCCTGTTCCTGGAAGGGTGCATGGCCTGCAACACGGGCGTGCGCAGCTCCATCGAGCCAGTCGCTGGACCAGACGGCGCATGCGACCCACAGCAGGCTTATGCCCCGCACGGGTACGACTTGGTGACCGATACCGCCGAGATCGGGGCAGCGAACCCGGAGCGCGTGGCGTTCATCTTTGGACGGCACGACGAGACAGCGCGACGACTGAGCATGCCGACCATGGTCGGCGAATGGGGCGCATACGGTCGGATCCCCGGTACCCTCGGCCCGGCGCGAGAGGTAGTGGCGCTCTTGGAGCGCACGCTGTGCAGCGAGACCTACTGGGCACACGCCGATGCGATCGAGCGAACGCCGAGCTTCCGCGCGATCCACCGGCCCTATCCCGAGCGCGTCGCGGGCGCACTGCTGCACTACCGCTACGATCCGGACGGCGACACCTTCTCGTGCGTGTGGGACGAGGATGGCGTGGTCACGGCGCCCAGCCTGGTCTACTTGCCAGACTGGTTTGGACTCACGCAGCGCGAACTGACCCTGGCGCCCGCCGGGAGCGCCTACGAGGCCCAGCCGGCGCGTCCTGGATCCGGCAACCTGCTGCTGCGCATCCCGCCCACCGGCGTGGCGCAGCGCCGAGAGCTGACCATCCGTCGCAAGTAGCAACCTCAAGCCCTGGGCGCGCCCAGCGCCGCGAGGATGCCATCCGTCGCGGCGAGGAACTCAGATACACCTGAGGACGAGAGCGCCCACTGCTCCTTGACGAGGCAGCCCTCTTGGGGTACCATGCAGATGGTGACACCTGGTGGCCGTTCTTTCTGGACAATACAGGGACAGCCTGGTGACCGGCTGCTCCCCTAGCCGCCCCGCACGGGGCGAGTGAACGGAGGAAGACGATGAAACAGCGAGTGATCGCGATCGCCAGCGTGGTGATTGCCGTGCTCCTGGTCCCCGTCGCCGTCGGCGCGGTGACCTTTGGCGAGCCCGATGGGAATGACCACCCCTACGTCGGCACCCTGCTCTTTGTGCAGAACGGAGTCGGGTACTATAGCTGCAGCGGCACGCTGCTCTCGCCGACGATCATGCTCACCGCCGGGCACTGCACGGAGGAATGGGGAAACGTCAACGACGTGACCTATGTGCGCTTCACAGAAGACGCGATGGCGGGCCGCACCAACTACCCGACACTGCAGGACTGGCTCGACAACGAGTGGATCCTGGCGGATCGGGTGATCCCCCACCCCCAGTTCGACGATTACTCTGCATTCCCGCTGACCTATGACATCGGCCTGGTCGTGCTTTCTGAGCCGGTGAACATGGAGACCTACGGTGAGCTACCTGAGGAAGGCCTCCTCGAGACGCTGGTCAGGGGCAAGGGGCGCAAGGACCGCGACTTTACCGTGGTCGGGTATGGCATGCAGGGAGTGATCAATCCCTTCTACCAGGACGACTGGATCCGCTACAAGGGCCAGGTCTCGCTGATCGAGATCAACAGCACGTTCGCCGGCGGAGCGAGCGCCAAGTTCAGCAACAACCCTGGCGGCGGCAACGGTTCGGGGGGGAGCTGCTACGGGGACTCGGGTGGGCCTCTGTTCCACAAGGACACCAACGTGGTCGGCGCCATCGTGTCCTGGGGCATCACGCCGTGCATCGGCGTCGACTACCAGTTCCGCATGGACACAGCTGCTGCGCTGGACTTTGTCCGGGAGTATGTGCCGTAGCGAGCCTCGGGTCACCACGCGAAGCGGAGCGGGCGCACGGCGCCCGCTCCGTTCGGTTTGGGCGCCAAGCAAGTCCAGTGCGCGCTTGTCCCACGCGGCGGGATCGAGTACAATGCACTCAGAGCCGGATCCAACCTGACGGGGCACAGCGCCAACGTACAAGGAGGACAGATGATCCAGACCGTGACCGAACCGAGACGCGAGATCCCGGTCGTCGCCCAAGCCGACGTCATCGTCGCCGGGGGCGGGCCCGGGGGCTTGCCTGCGGCGATCGCCGCTGCGCGACACGGCGCCCGCGTGGTCCTGATCGAGCGCTACGGCTTCCTGGGAGGGTTGGCGACCGCAGGACTGGTAGCGCCGATCCTGGGGCATACGGCTTCGCGCAGCCACACCCCGATCGTCGAGGGCCTACTCAAAGAGATCACCGAGCGCATGCACGCCCTGGATGGCGCGCTCCCATGGGCGGACGCGTGCCAAGAGTGGGGCGTGCGCTTTGACCCCGAAGCGCTCAAGCGCGTCGCCGACGACATGGTCGCAGGCGCGGGCGTCGACCTGCGCCTGCACACGATGGTCACCGACGCCATCGTCGAGGGAACCGAGATCCGCGCCTTGATCGTCGAGAGCAAGAGCGGGCGCCAAGCGGTGCTGGGCAAGGTGTTCGTCGACGCCACCGGCGACGCCGACGTGGCGCACCGCGCCGGCGCGGCGACAACGCAGGGCAGGACATTCGACGGGCGCGTCGAGTCGATGGGCTCCTTCATTCACATCGGCGGGGTCGCCGGGGCCACAGACGCGCAAGAGAAAGCTGCCCGGGAGGCGCTCCGCCAGGCGATGGCCCGGGGCGAGTTCCGGTTCTACAACAACGGCTTCACGGGCAGCAACACCATGGCGCGCGACCAGTTCTCGCCCAACATGACCCGTTGGCCTGGCGACTCGACCAAGATCTGCGATCTGACGGAGGGAGAAGTCAAGGTCCGCGAACAGGTATGGAAGCTGTGGGCCTTCCTCCGGCAGCAGCCTGGGTTCGAACAGTGCCGCATTCTGCAGACTTCGCCCCAGATCGGCCCCCGCGAGAGCCGCCAGGTGGTGGGCGACTATGTGCTGACCGGCGATGACGTACATGCGGGCGCCAAGTTTGACGACGTCGTAGCGCGCGGGTCGTGGTGGATCGACATCCACTGCCCGTTGGGGCACACCTATCCAGTCCATCTCTGCACCGTCGAGTGCCCGCGCCAGGAGCAGTGTTCGTTCTGGGTCGCCGAGCACGCTACCGGCATGCGTCACCGCGACGACCTCTACCCACCCGATGACGACTGGTACGACATCCCCTACCGCTGCCTGACCGCCCGGGACATCGACAACTTGGTCATCTCTGGGCGCTGCATCTCGGCGACGCACGAGGGCATGGCAGGGGCACGCGTCATGGGCACGTGCATCGCCATCGGCCAAGCCGCCGGCTCTGCAGCGGCGCTCGCCGCGCGTTCGGGCATTGCAGCGCGCGACGTGAACGTACGGCAGCTGCAACAGCTGCTTCGTGCGGACGGCGCTTTGGTCTGAACGCACGCTGATCGCTCGCAGGGCGAGATCCGCTCGCGCCGTTCACGCCAGCTGAGTTCGAGCGCCGCTGCCGTTCCAGGCCCAGCTCGCTGACCGCACCCCACCGGGCGCGTGCCGCACAGCGCGCCCCCGCGAACCGTATCTGGGAGGAACACCCATGCGAGAGCAGACACATCACGTCGAGTTCTGCGTCATTGGCGGCGGGCTCGCGGGCATGTGCGCCGCCATCGCCGCTGCACGGCACGGGACGCGCGTGCTGTTGATGCAGGACCGCCCCGTATTGGGCGGCAACGCCTCCTCGGAGATCCGGATGTGGGTCTGCGGCGCCCACGGCGAGAACAACCTCGAGACGGGCTTGATCGAAGAGATGCTGCTCGAGAACCGCTACCGCAACCCGCTGCGCAACTACTCGATCTGGGACAGCATCCTCTACGAGAAGGTGCGCTTTGAGCCCAACATCACGCTGCTCCTCAACTGCTCGTGCAACGCGCTCACGCTGGAGGGCAATCGGATCCGCTCGGTTCGGGGCTGGCAGCTGACCACACAGACCTGGCACACCGTAGAGGCGGAGCTCTTTGCCGACTGCTCCGGCGACAGCATCCTCGCCCCCCTGTCAGGCGCCAGCTACCGCGTCGGGCGGGAGGCGCGCGGCGAGTTCGGAGAGGACATCGAGCCCGAGGTCGCTGACCGGAAGACGATGGGCATGTCATGCCTGATCCAAGCGCGCGAGACCGCTCACCCCCAGCGCTTTGTCCCGCCTGCGTGGGCGAACGTCTATCCCACCGACGCCGACCTGCCTCACCGTGGGCACGATCTCCTCAATACCAACTACTGGTGGATCGAGCTGGGCGGCGAGGCGGACTCGATCCACGACACGGAGGCGGTCCGCGACGAGCTGCTCAAGATCGCGTTCGGGGTGTGGGATCACATCAAGAACCGTGGTGACCACGGCGCCGACAACTGGGTGCTCGACTGGGTGGGCTTTCTGCCCGGCAAGCGCGAGAGCCGCCGCTACGTGGGCGATCACGTCCTCACGCAGAACGACGTGCGCAGCGAGGGGCGCTTCGACGACCTGGTGGCCTACGGGGGCTGGACGATGGACGACCACCATCCCGGCGGCATGCGTTGGGCCGGAGCGCCCACGATCTTTCACCCCGCGCCATCCCCATTTGGCATTCCGTACCGGTCGCTCTACTCGCGCGACGTCGCGAACCTGTTCTGCGCCGGTCGCAACATCAGCGCCACGCACGCTGCGCTGAGCGCGACGCGCGTCATGGCGACTTGCGCGACCATGGGTCAGGCAATTGGCACCGCTGCCGCGATCGCGGTTCGCCACGCTCTCTCGCCGCGAGGCGTCTACCAGGGGCACATCCGCGCACTCAAGCAGGCCCTCATGGAGGACGACTGTTACCTGCCGTGGAATCAGCGCCAGGTGCCCGCGCTGACGCAGCGCGCTGCGCTCCGGGCGTCGGTAGGCGATCCCGCCCCGTTGCGCAACGGGCTCGATCGCCCGATCGGCGGGGCCGACAACGGGTGGCGGGGGCCGGTCGGCGCCTGGGTGGCGTACGCGTTCGAGAACGCACAGCACGTGCGCCGCATGCGCTTCGTGTTCGACAGCGATCTGAACAGGCCCGAGAAGAACCAGCACGCGAACCGCACCCTCGACTGGCAGCCCGTCACCGTCCCGGCGACGATGACCCGTGCCTTTCGCGTCGAGGCGGAGGAGGAGAGCGGGGAGTGGCGCGCTCTGATCCGCGTCGATGGCAATTACCAACGACTCGTCACGCTAGAGACTGACCTGCACGCACGCGCAGTGCGCTTTGTGCCGGAAGCGACGTGGGGAGCAGAGGACGTACACCTCTTTGCCTGGGACATCGCCTGACCCCCCTCAACGCCGGCGGGCAGAGGCGCCGAGCACCCCTATGCGCCGAAGCGACGCTCGGCCTCTGCCTGGAAGAGACGGGCTGTGTGCGCATCGATGTTGCACGCGTTGACCTCCCGCACACTGCTGTCCGGATGCGCGTCCAGCCACGCGCGGATCTCTCCCAGCATTACCTCCGCGCACAGCGGCTTCGGGAAGCCATAGATGCCCGACGAGATGCCCGGCATCGACACACTGCGCAGCGCATAGCGGTCTGCGAGGTCGAGGGCGCTGCGCACCGCGCTCGCGAGCTGCGCAGGCTCATCGCCGCGGTTGGCCCACACCGGGCCCACGGCGTGGATCACGTAACGGCAGGGCAGGGACCCGGCGCCCGTGATCGCCGCCCCCCCGGTTGGCACGGGTCCGTGCGCGCGGACCCAGGCATCGCTGTCGCGCTGGATGGTGAATCCCCCGGCGCGCGCGATCGCCCCCGCGACGCCGCCCCCGTGCGCCAGGCGCCCATTCGCGGCGTTGACGATCGCGTCCACCTCCTCGGTCGTGATGTCGTTCTGCACCACGCGGACCACACGCCCGCTGCCCAGTTGGGCCTCGTACAGCACTTGGCGCATCGTCCCTCCTAAAAGTCCCAGTCGACCTTGGGCTGCGGGAGGCAGAGCACGCGGTCCAGGGCGGCAAGCAGATCGGGGCAAGCTCGCAGGTCGTCGGTCGCGGCAAGCGCGCTGGCTTGTGCGACGCCAAGCCAAAGCCGCGTGAATGCGCCCACCGACGCATCGAGCTCGGGCAGCGCCGGATCGGCGCCGGGCGCTGCACTCGACTCGGGCCCGAGCGTGACCACGTACGACCCGCCGATCCCGTGCCAGGGAGCATCCTCGTCCAGGAAGCGAGCGATCGGGTCGCGCAGCGTGAGGTTGAACCGAACGCGCTCGCCGCACAAGTGCGTGGACGACAGACACCCTGCCAGGTCACATATCCGTACTTGCCAATACGCCAAGGCCTTGGTCACAGCCTCGTAGGGGGACTTTTCCGTGATGTGTCGCTGTTTCAGCGGCTGCTCGATCAGGTCCTGGAGCTGGATGCCCGGGGGCTCGCGCATGCGGATCAGGTGTACCTGGTCGCCGAGGGTCTTCAGGAGAGCCATCAGCTCGAGGAATTGCGCCAGCGTCTGGTACGACATCCAGCGCACGGAGTATGGACCGTGCTCCCCTTGCGCCCGGCACCAGATGTGGTGCGTCAGTTTGCCGCCTGGGCCATCGTGGTAGCCCAGTCCAAACCCGCCCTTGGTGGACATCATCTCGGCGCGGACGATCTCCGCTGGGCCAAGGTCCACCAGCCCGTGCGCTCGGCGACGGCTGAGCAAGCAGGCGTGCACGTCTGCCCAGTCATCCGCGCCGATGCGGGCTGCGACGCGGGGCCTAACCGCAACGCGGAGCCGCGCCGGGTCAAAGCTCGCCCACATCTCATAGCTGCCCGTGCCCATCCCCAGCTGGTTGTAGAAGCCCTGCTCAAACATGCCAAGCCCGGCGACCTGCGCCCCGTCCACCGCGTCGGCTGCGATCTGCCGCGCGGTAAGCCTGCTGGCGAGCCCTTGCTTCCGCGCGATGCGGCTGGTGGTCACGCCTATCACGCACGCGAACGGGATTCGCTGCTCGAGGTAGCACATGCCTCCCCCCGTGGTGAGGACAAGACACTCCGCCTCGCCATTCAGCTCGGCGACCGCAGCCCGGCACGCCTCGAGAACGACGTCCATCGCCGCGTCATCGCCATCCCCGAGCCAGCCGCTCTCGCGCCAGATGCGGTGCGCCGCCTCTTTGTCTCGCGCCGGGTCGTACGCCCGAAAGGTCATGCTCCCTCCCCTTCGCTCACAAGTCCGTGCGCGCCGGGTAGCGACCGTACGCGCGCGCGGCTTTGGCCAAAGCCATCACGTTCTCCAGTCGCAGATACCCGGCGAGGCTGTTCCCGCTGGTCAGGATGTAGCCCCCGCCGGGGGCAAGGTCGCGGATCAGGTCGCGCACCTCGCGCTCTACCTCCTCTGGCGTGCCCACTCCCAGCAGATTCAGGTCCACATTCCCGAGCACGCACAACCGGTCGCCATAGTCTCGCTTGACTGCACGGATGTCCATCGCTCCCTTCTCCAGGGGGTGCAAGCCTGCGATGCCCAGCTCGATCAGGTCGTCGAGGAAGGGCAGCACATTCCCGTCGCTGTGCAGCACCCATGGGAGAGAGATGTGTTCGCGGACCCTCCGGTAGCGCGGCACGACGACCTCGCGGAACACGCGAGGTGAAAAGTAGGGCGCGCTCTTGAAGGCCATGTCGTCTGTCGAGACCAAGACGTCGTAGCCCAGCCCGCACACGTGCTGTGCGACAGCGGCAGCCCAGTCGCAGTACCGGTCGAGGACCGCCTCGACCAGGGGCATGTCGTCGTACAGCGCGATCGCAAAGCGCTCGATCCCGAGGCTGAGCATCGCCGGAAAGATGCCGATCCGGGTAACCAGGCACGCGGCGTACTCGCCCTTCTGGCGGGCGAACGCCTCCGCCTCCCAATATAGGGCCTCGTCGTCGGGATCGGGCAGCTCGATCGTGGACAGGTCCTCCAGCGATGTGATCATGCCCGCTCCGTAGAACAGCCGTCCATCCTGCCCGGGGTGCTTGTGGGCATAGATCGGCGCCCGCAACACGTAGGTGATGTTGTCCAGCCCGAGGGCGGACGCGATGGCCTTTGCCTCCTCCACGGTGTAGAGGTTGGCCTCCAGGTTGGCAGCTTGGCTACTTGGCGCAGGCCAGTCCAGCAGCTGTGCGGCGAGCGCACGATCCACCCCAAGCTCACAGTACGGCACCCGATCGGGCTCTTGCCGGTTCAGGGCTGCCAGGACACGCTCTCTAGAGTTCACGGCACCTCCCTTGGCAGGGACGCGGCTCAGGGAGCGAGCAGGATCTGCCGGATCTGCTCGGCAAAGGCCTCGCTCTCGGGATGGTCTGTGATGATGCGGATCTCTTGCGCCGAGGCAACGCCCAGACCCAGCTCGACCGCGCGTGCGATCTGTGCCTGCGAGAACACAGGGCCGCGTTCGACTCGGTGCGTCGTCCCGAAATGGCGCAGCAGAGCCACCCCGACCGCATCCACCGCAATCCGGTCGCGACCTGCCAGCACGACGCCGGCGTCTACGCGTTTCCCGCGCGCCGGGCCACCACGGACAAAGGCCTCGACGCCGTCCAGCACGATCAGATCGGGTGTGTAGGCGGTGATAATCTCGGCGATCATGAGTCGCTGGTGACGAGACGTGTGCAGCTCGTGCATATAGTTGTGCAACTCGCCCGGGATGCGCTCGGCAACCAGGCCCACAGCGTTCTTGAGCGAGAGGGTGAAATGCCCGCCGAAGCGATGAGTCTTGAGGCAGCACGCCTGGATGACGACATCTGCCTCGACTGCCGCACGCGCGATGGCAAAGCCACGGCGCCAGTGCGCGTCAGGCGCCTCGACCTTGACCCAGCCCTGCTCGTCCAGTTCATCCAGCACCAGCACCTGGGCGCCCAACTCCTCCGCCAGCGCGAAGACACCGCGCTCGGTCAAGACATCGCGCGTCTCGCCCATGCCGCTGCGCTCGCCGACGATGGCTTCGGCGGCGCCGCCGTCGCGCAGGGCGGTAAGAAGCACACGAAGCACATCCTCGTGCGTCGAGCCAGGCGGCGGACCCGCGCTATTGTAGTTGGGCTTGACAAACACGCGCTTGCCTTGGACGTCGGGCATGCCAACCATCGCAACCGCTCGTCGCACACCCTCAGCCCGATCCTGCGTCTTGACAAAGGCTACGTCGGTCACTGTTGATTCCCCTCCCTACGCAAAGCCCTCCACAGGCGCCGCCCACTCACGCCACGATGCCGCGCACTGCCTCCACGATGTACTTGCCGCCGAAGGCCAGCATGAACACGCCGCAGGCGCTCAGGACCACCTGCCGGAAGCGCTTACCAAACACCTGCCCTCCCCGGTGTGACAGCGCCGAGAGCAGGGAACACCAGCCCAGGTCGATCGACCAGTGCGCGATCGCCAGCGCCGCGACGCCCCAGGCGCCATACTCCAGTCCACGGGCGATCAATGTCCCGCCGACCGTGACCCACCAGACCAGGAAGAAGGGATTCCCGGCGCTGAGCAGGATCCCGGCAACGAGTGGGTATCGGTGACCGCGCTCTGCGGAGCGCTGTTCGGCCCTCGTGTTGCGCAGCATGCCGATCCCCACGATCACCAGCACTATGCCCCCGACGAGCGCAATGCCCAACTTGGCCGGGCCCGCCTGGACCCACCGGCCGAGTCCCCACGCCACAGCCGCGATCAGCGGGAACTCGACGATGCCGTGCCCCAAGGCAACCAATGCGCCCGCGTGCGGCGACTCGCTCCCCCGACCTACGGCAACAGCCGTGACCGGTCCGGGAGACATCACCCCGGAGACCGAGATGAGCATTGCCTCGAGCAGAAACGATATCATCCAGGTGGTTCCGCGTCGTAGCCAGCGGCTTTCACCGCAGCCACCAGCGCCTCGACGGAGACAGCCTGGTTGGCATCGAGGTCCACGATGGCTATCTCGCGCTGGCGGTCGGCCTGTGCGTCGACCACGCCTGGCACTGCCTTGAGCGCGTTCGCGACCCGCATCTCGCAGTGCCCGCAGGTCATGCCGCGCACCGTCAGCTCAACCTGGTTGCCCTTGCCTTTCTTGCCGAAGAGCTTGATCATCAGCATCTCTCCTCTTGCCCATAGATCGTGTTTGGGGCTGTGTGACCAGCCCTACGTACGTGGCAGGATCTTACCACAACTCAGAGTCCATTTCAAGAGCACCTTCCGACCTTCGTGTCCCGCGCGACAACGGCCCGCCCTTACCGATCGCGCAAGCAAAAGGCCGTCCCGGTGGGGACGGCCTCGGTGCTTGCGATCAGGGCGCAGAGATAGGTCCTCGACCTACCAGGTGAATGCCGTATCCTCGCTCGTCGATGGGGCGGCGGTCGAGGGCTTGTTCGTGGGCGGCCCATCCAGGGCGACCACGTTCACAGCCTGCAACCCCTTGTCCCCCTGCTCAACCGTGAACTCGACGCGCTGTCCTTCGTACAGGTTGCGGTACCCATCGCCGCTGATGCCGGTAAAGTGAACGAACACGTCGTTCTCACCCGCGCGTTCGATGAACCCGTATCCCTTGCGCACACTGAACCACTTGACGACCCCAGTCTCTCGCTCGCTCATCTGTTGCTCCTTTTCTGTCGATCACGCAAGTGTCCCGCACACTACGCGCCCCAACCAAAAACGCTCGGACACGAAAGTCCGAGCGTATGCCCTGCACACATGCGGAACCTTGCACCGTCCTGAGCATGTTATACACGATCGCTGGCAGATTGTCAAGTCACTACAGAAGAGATCGGAGAGCATACGCAGGCCTTGCACGGCGAGTGCGGTTCACGGCGCCATCGCCACGGCAGCCCTGCAGATCGATCCTGGCAGCGTTTTGATAGCGCAGCGATAGGCAGGCACGCGGCGACCATGGTACACTGCAGTACGATCTGGAACCGCCGGGGATACAGGCGCAGTCAAGCGCACTGTACCCCCACGTGCCTTGTGGCGGACGGCAGTGTGTCACAGGGGGCGCACGCTGGCAAGCAGGTACGACAGGACAGCAGAGAGACCATCCATGACCGAGCTGGAGACAGACATCTCGAGTTCTATGGCGGGAGCGTACGGCACCCCCTACCCGGAACCCGGGGCACGCGCCCTGGGCTGGTTGTGCCGTGGTCTGGTGCGCATCGCCGCCCGTCTAGTGTTCAGCCTCGACGTCGTGCAGCACGCGCCCCTGCCGCGCGGTCCCAAGATCATTGCTCCCAACCATCCCAGTACGACCGACCCCTTCCTGATGACCATCATGGTAGACGAGCAGATGCGCATTCTGATCCACGATACGCTCTTTCACGTCCCCGCCTTTGGCGCCGTGCTGCGCGCGCTCGGCCACGTGCCCGTTGTCCCGGGAGCGGGAGGAGAAGCCTTTGACGTCGCGCGCGCACATCTGCTTTCCGGAAAGGCGGTAGCCGTGTTCCCGGAGGGCGCGATCAGCCCGCTGGAGGGCGGACTGGGCCGTCCCCGCACCGGCGTGGCGCGGCTCGCGCTGCTCACCGGCGCGCCGGTGGTCCCGGTAGGCATCCATCTGGTACGAGAGCGCATCCGCCTCGTCGAGACCCGGGTCGACGGCAAGTGCGAACTCGGTACGTGGTACACCAACGGGCCCTACGCAGTCACGGTGGGCGAACCGATGCGCCTGGAGGGACAGGTCGAGGATCGCGCACACGTGCGCGCCCTCTCCGAAGAGGTCATGCAGCGCATTGCGAGCCTGGTTCATGAAAGCGCACAGCGCCTCGTGCGCGGGCGATCCGGACGGGGGCACACTGCACCACACCCCAGATACGCCATCGCGCCCGAGGCGCTGGTCAGCGACCCCGGCTAGGCGACGAGCGATAGATGCACAGTCCGTGGAGGGCTGGGCGTCAGCTCAGAACCACCGCTCCTTGTCCACCTGGTTGCGCAGAGGGCGTACGCCACGGAAGAAGCGGCCGAGGTTCTCACGCAGGATCTCGAGGATGTACGGGCCCTCAAACTGCGTGCCCCCCGCGATGTGCGCCGACAGGAGTAGGTTATCGACGTCCCACAGCGGGTCGTCTGGAGGCAGGGGTTCGGGGGTGCACACGTCCAGTGCGGCAGCCGCGAGCCGACCCTTCTGCAGCGCCTCCGCCAGTGCAACTTGATCGATGATTCCCCCGCGGGAGATGCCGACCAACATCGCGTGCGGCGACATCAACGACAGCTCCCTGGCGCCGATCATGCCCACGGTCTGCGGCGTGTAGGGCACGGTGACCACCACGTAATCTGACGAGCGCAGCAGATCCGGCAGTCGGTCTGGCGCCCACAGCTCCGCGACGTACTCTGGCTTGTCGACCGGGCACGCATCCGTGGCGAGGATGCGCAGGTCAAATGCCTGGGCACGCTTGGCGAGGGCACGACCCACGGCGCCAAAGCCAACGATGCCCAGCGTGCTGCCCGTCAGCTCGACCATCGTCGGTCGGATCGCGCCATTCTGCCACGCGTGGCGCTGCTGGGCCAGAATCGAGGCGCGGATCCCGCGTGTGAAGGCCAAGATCATGCCGAGCGCGCTCTCTGCAAGGCACGCCCCGTGCGTGCCGCTGGCGCTTGTCAGGAGCACATCGCTCGCGATGAAGCCCGGGATATCGAGGAAATGGTTGACGCCCGAGCTGGGCGACTGCACCCATTTGAGCTGGCGTGCGGCGGCAAATGATTCTGGGCTCAACCAGCCCACGTACACATCCGCATCGGCGATCGCGGCGACGAGCCCCGCCTGCGTCGTGCAGTGCGCGAACGTGACCTGCGGGTACTTTTCTCGTAACTCGGGCAGCGCCTGCTCCAACCCCATGGGATTCGGCCCCACCAGGACCTTCATATTGGCTCTCCTCGCCCTGCTATGCTACGTCTGATGCGCCGGCTCGTCCAGGCGAGACGGTCTGTGGCGCGTCGACGTACGCCGGCGCGCCGATCTCGGCAAGAGAGTGCGCGCTGTTCCAAGCCATCGCTGCTCCCGTGCATACCCCGCCCCGGTCGGACTGTGCCCGACCCAGCGCGCGGGCTAGGCTATCCGAACCAACTTGCGGAAGCTCCGCACTTCCCGCGG
>JAFGIE010000257.1 GCA_016929775.1 Anaerolineae bacterium | reverse complement strand
CGCAGGTCGATCACGCCGCGCTCGATGCTCTCGAAGCGGCTGCCGGTGCCGATCGCGCGCAGGATCTCGCTCGCGCTGCTCCCGACCAGGTCGGTCACGATCGAGTTCCCGACGGCGTACAGCGCGCCGCACAGCAAGAGGGTGACGATCAGGGAGACGATCTGGTTGTCGGTGCGCGACGACACAAAGAGGCCGATCGCGGCATAGGCGGACGCCACGAGCAGCGCCGCCAGGTAGCCGCCCAGCACGGGCCCCCAGTCGAGGTCGCCGACCACGCTGACCGTGATCGGGACAAAGAGGGTCAGGCCCAACGCCAGGGCGACCAGGGCGAGCACGGCGGCGAACTTGCCCGCGACCAGGCTCGCGCGCCGCACGGGCAGGGTGAGGAGCACTTCGAGCGTGCCCTCGCGCTGCTCCTCGCTCCACTGGCGCATGGTCAGCGCGCCGACGAGCAGGATCATCAGGAGCGGCATCGAGCGGAAGAGGGGGCGTACGTCGGCGATGTTGCGCGCCCAGAACGCCTCGACCCAGAAGAAGGAGGCGAGCGTCGCGACCAGGAACACGCCGACAAAGATCAGGGCGATCGCCGAGTGAAAGTAGGCGCTCAGCTCTTTGCGTGCCATGGCCCGTGCCTGGCGGGCAAAGATGCGCACGTCGTTCCGGCTTGGCAGCGGCAGTTTCATGCGTCCTCCTCCTCGTCCTCCGGCTCTTCGACAGCTGCGGTCGCCAGTTCGTTGAACACGCTCTCCAGCGTCCGCACGTCGCGCCGCAGCTCGCGCAGGGGCCATCCGGCGTCGCGCGCCAGGGCATACACGTCGGCGCGCAGGTCGCGCCCGTTCGCGCCCCGCACGCGGTATGTGTCGCCGTCGGGGGTCGCGCTCCGCTCTACCGCTGCGACGCCGGGCAGCGCCGCCAGCGCCTCCGTCGCGGGGGGCGCACCCGCCGCCAGGACCACGATCACGTCGGGCGTCGCGGACAGGTCGGACAGGCTCGCGTCGGCGCGCACCTGTCCGTTGAGGAGGATGATCACCCGGTCGCACGTCGCCTCGACCTCGGACAGGATGTGGGTCGAGAGCAGCACGGTGCTCTGCCGCGAGAGGCGCCGGATCAGCTCGCGCACCTCGACGATCTGGGTCGGGTCCAAGCCGACCGTCGGCTCGTCGAGGATCAGCAGCTTGGGCCGGTGCAGGATTGCCTGCGCCACGCCCACCCGCTGCCGGAAGCCCTTGCTCAACTGCCCGATCGGGCGCGTGATGTGATCGACCAGGCCCGCGGCGCGGACCGCATCGGCGAGGCACGCCGCCTGCTCGTCCTGTGGCACCTGCCGCAGCTCGGCGATCATGGACAGGTACGCTTGCACCGACATCTCGGGGTAGAGCGGCGCGTTCTCGGGCAGGTACCCGATCCGCTTCTGCACCTCGAGGGTGTCCGTCAGGACATCCAGCCCGTCGATCGTCGCCTCGCCCTCGTCCGGCTGCAAGTAGCCGGTCAGGATCTTCATCATGGTCGTCTTGCCCGCGCCGTTCGGCCCGAGCAGGCCGATCACCTCGCCTGCCGCGACGTGGAACGAGACGTCGCGCAGGGCCTGTACAGGCCCGTAGGCTTTGCTCACTCCTTGTACATCGATCATGGTTCGTTATCCTCTCACCGTACGTCGGCTGCCATGGGTGCCACACTGCGCTCTGTCGCGCGCACGAAACTAGATTATACTCTTTCGGGCAGACCGGGCAAGTGCGCGCGCCGACTCATCCCTCCGCTCCAGCGGGGGGATGCCCAGCACACAGACCCCTCCCCCAGCCCCTCCCCAGCGTGGAGAGGGGAGGCAGGGCAGGCACGCCGACACATTTCCTCGTCCCTCCGCTCCAGCGGGGGGACGCCGGCGCGAGCGGAGGGGTGGGGACGCCAGGGCGAGCGGAGGGGTGGGGACGCGCCGACGCAGGAGCATCGGCGCGAGCCCGTCGTGTGGCTCGTCCCTCCGCTCCAGCGGGGGGATGCCAGGGCGAGCGGAGGGGTGGGGACGCGCCGACGCAGGAGCATCGGCGCGAGTGGCGGGGTGGGGACGCCGGCGCGAGCCCGTGGTGTGGCTCGTCCCTCCGCTCCAGCGGGGGGACGCCAGGGCGAGCGGACCCCTCCCCCGACCCCTCCCCAGCGTGGAGAGGGGAGGCAGCGCAGGCGCGTCGACTCCTGCTCCCCCTCACAGCTGGGAGGGGGCTGGGGGGTGGGTCCGCCTCGTGCACGCCTTTTTGACACCGCCCCGCACCCATGCTATACTCGCCCCAACTAAAGAGACCAGGATGAGGTTCCCCACGCCCGGATGCAAGGGGATTCAAGGGGGAAGCCGGTGACGCCTCTGTAGGCTAGGCCGGCGCTGTCCCGCAACTGTGAGTTCGACCCTGCGTCGAACGAGCCAGGTCGCCCGCCTCATCCGCTCACGACAGCCCTCGTGGACAAGGGATGGAGTGGCGATCTGCCCACTTGCCTCCCCTCGGTCACCCGGGGGGAGGTTTTTCGTTCCTGTCGCCACCACGCCCCGGCCCATGGGCCGGGAAACTGAGGAGGAAACGATGTACCGGAGACGATCGCTATCGATTGCCGCCATGCTGGCGCTCACCCTGGCGCTCTCGCTCGCCGTCGCGCCGCCCGCCGCGGCGGACGATCCCGCCGTCGCCGCCTGGCTCGCCGCGCAGCAGAACGCCGACGGGGGCTTTGGCAGCCCCGACAGCGCCGTGGGCACGACCGCCGACGTGATCATTGCCGCCACCGCGGCAGGCGACACGCCGATCAACTGGAGCGTCGACGGCGTCACCACGCTTGACTACCTGGCAGCCAACGCCCCGTCGATCGTCGCGATCGGCGACCTTGCCAAGACCGTGATCGCTCTCACCGCCTCGGGCATCAACCCGCGCAGCCTGGGCGACGACCTGATCGCCCGCCTCGAGGGCACGCTCGGCGCCGAGGGGCAGTATGGCGAGAGCGGCATGATCAACGACCAGGCCTACGCCATGATCGCCCTCGCCAGCGCGCGGCGCACGGTCCCTGCGGCGGCGATCGACTATCTCCTCGCCCGCCAGATCGCGGACGGGACCTGGGCATGGAACGGCGACACCACGCCGGGGACGGGCGACAACAACACTGCCGCGATCGCCGTCGTCGCCCTGCGCGCCGCGGGCGTGCCCGCCGACCACGCGCAGATCCAGCTCACCCTGACCCACCTGCACGGGCAGCAGAACGAGGATGGTGGCTTTCCGTACGTCAGCCCCTCGCCGTATGGCACCGACAGCGACGCCAACTCGACCGCCGTCGTCATGTGGGCCATCCTCGCCGCGGGGCAGGATCCCGCCGGCGACGAGTGGAAGTACCAGGGACAGGACGGCGCCTCGGCCCTCGACCGCATGCGCGCTTTCCAGAACGAGAGCGGCGCCTACCGCTGGCAGGACGCCGTTCCCGACGACAACCTGATGGGCACCGTCCAGGCTGCCGTCGCCGCCGAGCTCAAGACCTTGCCCTTCGCCTCGACCGACGTCGGCGAGGTGGCTGCCGTGCCGATCGCCGCCACGCTCCCCGAGACGGGCGGCAACGCGTGGGGCGGTGCGATCGCGCTCCTCGCCGCGGGGGCGCTGCTTGCCGGGGTGGGGGTGTACATCCGGAGGCGGGTGTAGGTACATGGGCAATGGCCCCCACGCAGAGCGTAGGGGCCAGACAAGTCTTCTCCCCCTTCTCCCCCGCTTGCGGGGGAGAAGGGGGCTGGGGGGATGAGGGGG
>JAFGIE010000256.1 GCA_016929775.1 Anaerolineae bacterium | reverse complement strand
TGACGGGCACCCGAGGGAATGCGGTGACTTGCCATGGGGCGAAACCATGCTATAATGGTGCCCGTTTGCCTGTGTCTGACGGATGCCGCGCACCGCAAGACAATCCATCAGCCAGCACGCGGGAGAAGGGAATGAATCGGGAAGGTGTAGACGTTCGTCGCCCACCCTTTCGTTGGTCTCAACTGGTATATGCGCTCCTGTTTGTGGCTCTCCTTGCCGCAGGGTTGTACTGCGGCTATCTGGCATACACCACGATCCGAGACTTTGCCGCGCACACGCAGTTCCGGTCGATCTCGATCCCCGGGTTCCTTGCCCCCACTGCGCAGCCGCCCGCCCAGGCGGCGCGCCCCGACCAACCCGGAACGCGACCAGATGCCCCGCAGACCAGCTATGTCATACCGAGCATCGAGAACAAGGAACGCGTCAACATCCTGGTGATGGGCATCGATCAGCGCCCAGGCGAGTCGGTCGCCTGCCGCACGGACACCCTGATGCTGGCATCGGTCAACCCGAAGGACATGAGCGTCAGCGTTCTCTCCATCCCGCGCGATCTATGGCTCGAGATCCCGCACCCGAACCACACCAAGGACCGGGTCAACACGGCGCACTACTGGGGCGAGGTGGAGGAGTATCCGGGAGGCGGCCCAGCGCTGGCGATGAAGACGATCGAGCACAACTTTGGGGTGCCCGTCCACTACTACGTGCGCCTCAACTTTACCGGGTTCGAGCGCATCATCGACTATATCGGTGGCATCGACGTCGAGGTACCGGTGACGATCGACGACTACAAGTACCCGAGCGAGGACAATGGGACCGAGCACCTGCACATCGACGCCGGGCTGAACCACTTTGACGGGGAAATGGCGCTCAAGTACGCGCGCACGCGGCAGGGCACGGGAGACGGCGACTTTTCGCGCATGGAACGGCAGCTGCAGGTCATCCTGGCGATCCGTGACCAAGCGCTCGCGCTCAAGCACCTGCCGCAGCTGGTCTTGCAGGCGCCCAAGCTCCTCCGCGAAATGGGCGACTCGGTGGAGACCAACATCCCAGTGCAAGAGATGCTCGTCCTGGCGCAGTGGGCACAGGACGTGCCCCGCGAGAACATCCGCACGGCGACCATCAACCGCGAGCTGACCGATGACTGGGCCACGCCCAAGGGAGAGATGGTCCTGTTGTACGACCGGGCTAAGGCAAGGCCCGTGATCGACGCCATGTTCAGCGACCCGACCCCAGAGGCCCAGACCCCAGAGGCGAGCCCGGTCGAGCGCCTTGCAGCAGAGCGCGCGCGCGTGGCGGTCTACAATGGCACCGAGGTCGAAGATCTGTCGGCGTACGTGCAGTCATTCTTGGCCATGCAGGGCATTGACGCCTACCAGATCGACATCGCCGATGCGCCGAGCTATGAACGGACCGTGGTCCGGATCTACGGGGAAAAGCCCTACACCGCACAGTGGGTGATCGCCTGGTTGATCGAGATCGGTATCCCAGAGCCGGTGATCGAGCAGCCGATGGCACAGGCCGATGCCGACATCGCCGTGCTGATCGGCAGCGATTTCCCAGTCAGCAAGATCGATTAGGGGCGGCGCCCCAGGGAAACGGAGATGCGTGCGATGCATGGCAGACAAGGCGAGACACCGGTCTCCCTTGTCTTTCTTTTGCCTGGACAGAGCACCACGAGGAGCACGGAAATTGAACCTGGCACGGGTACTTGAGGTTGTCGATGGACGTCTCGTCTCGGGACGCGACATGCTCGATCTAGAAGTGCAGTACGGGGCTGCCGCCGACCTGATGAGCGATGCGCTCCGGTTCGGACGCGAGGATATGCTCTTGATCACGGGCCTCACAAACCCCCAGTCGATCCGCACGGCAGAGATGGTGGGGTCGCACGCGGTGCTCTTTGTGCGCTCCAAGCTTCCCCCGCCCGAGACCATCCGTCTCGCCGAAGAGGCGGGCATCGCCATGCTCGCCACGCGCTACACACTGTACGAGGCCTGCGGGCGTCTGTATCACGCGGGTCTCGCCGGTTTGGGGCCCTGCGGGGAGTTCACCTAGTCCCGATGTCCGAGCACATCACTGTGATCCAGGAGATGTTCTACGAGCTCCGGGTCGAAGAGGTCATGACCCGCGACGTGGTCACGGTGACCCCGCGCAACTCGATGCGGGACCTGGAGCAGATCCTGCGCGAGCGGCGCATCTCCGGGACGCCCGTCCTCGCAGAGGGCCAGTTGGTCGGCGTGGTCAGCATCATGGACCTGATCCAGGCGCTCGAGGTGGGCCGGATCGATGACCCGGTACGCGACCACATGACGCGCGAGATCCAGGTCCTGTATGGCGACGAGCGCGTGATTGCCGCCATTGCCCGGTTCCAGCGAGAGGGGTACGGGCGTTTCCCGGTCGTCGACCGGGCTACCGGGGCGCTGATCGGCATCTTGACCCAGGGCGACGTGATCCGGGGCACGCTCAGGCGCCTCGACGTCCACTATCGCACCTGGGAGGCCCACCACTACCGCAGACAGCACTTTTTCGAGGATGTCCTCTCTGAGGACACGCGCATCATCCTCCGTTACACGATCAGAGCGCGGGACTTTATCCACGGTGGCGAGGCGTCGAGCCAGTTCAAGCGTTCGCTGCAGCGTCTGGGGATCCATCCCGATATGCTGCGCCGGATCGCCGTTGCCACCTACGAAGCAGAGATGAACCTTGTGCTGCACGCCACGGACGGGGGGACGATCCGAGCCTGTGTCCGCGCAGACTCGATCCAGGTCGACGTCGCCGATCGCGGACCCGGGATCGAGGATGTGGAGCAGGCAATGCAGCCCGGTTTCTCCACGGCGCCGGAATGGATCCGCGAGATGGGCTTTGGCGCGGGCATGGGCTTGAGCAACATCCAGCGCTGCGCCGACGAGATGTCGCTGACCTCCAGACCAGGGCACGGCACACACTTGGTGATCTTGTTCCGCCTAGAAGGCGAAGAGGAGTAGGGCTGTGCAAGTGGGCCAGATCGTCCAGACATTGGGGCTCGAGGTGATCGCCGATGCCGACATGGAGCGCCAGGTCAGCGGGGGCTATGCTGCCGACCTGCTGAGCTGTGCGATGGCGGGCGCGCGTGCGGGCGACATCTGGGTCACCCTGCAGGCGCACCCGAACGTGATCGCCGTGGCGTCGCTGCTCGACCTGGCAGCGGTGCTGATCACCGAAGGCATGGCGCCAGACGCCGAGACAGTGCACAAGGCGCGAGAGGCAGGGATCAACCTGCTGCGCACCTCTCTGGGAACCTTTGCCGCGGTCAGCCAGTTGTCCGCCCTTGGCATCGCGGGCAGAGACGCCGCCTAGCCCGCTATGCGCGCGCTGGCGGTCGACCTGCACATCCACACCGTCCTCTCGGCGTGTGCGGCGGTGGAGATGATCCCGCCGCTGATCGTGCGCCGGGCGCTCGAGCTGGGCCTGGACGTGATCGCCATTACGGACCACAACAGCGCGGCGAACGCGGGCGCCGTGATCGAAGCGGCGCGCGGCACAGGCCTGACCGTGCTGCCGGGGATGGAGGTGCAGACCCGTGAAGAGGTACACATGCTCTGCCTCTACGATACGCTCGAGCAGGCGGATGCCTGGGCGTCGCGGGTAGCGGATGCCCTGCCGGATGCGCGCAACAGAGAAGAGTTCTTTGGCGCCCAGTACGTCGTCGACGCGAGCGGGGCACATCTGTATACCGAGGAGCGCTTGCTTGCCACCTCGACCGCCATGTCGGTCGAACAAGTGGCGTCCGGCGTGGAGGCGCTGGGCGGCTTGTGCCTGGCAGCGCACGTGGATCGCCCATCATTTAGCATCCTGAGCAACCTCGGCTTTATCCCTCCCAGCTTGCCGATTGACGGCATCGAAATCTCGCCGCGCTCTCTGGGTCTTGCGAAAATCGTCCTGGAGCGTAGGCAGTGCGCCGAAAAACGCCCTTCTGTGCTTTCAGAGGATGGTTTCTCGTCGCAAGGACCGTTTTCACAGCGTGTCGTGCCAGGCGAGCGGGAACCCGGGTATCGCTTGACAGAGAACCGAAAACTTGTAGAATTGCTGGTTGGCCTGGTCAGCTATGGCGTAATCGTCAACAGCGACGCACACTATCTCGCCGATATGGGAACGTACTGCAAGGTACGGGTCACTGCGCCGACGGTGCCGGAGCTCCGTCTGGCCCTATCTGGACAGCAGGGAAGAAGCGTCGCTTTGTGCGATAACTGAGCTGGGGCGCCGCAGCGCGCTGATCGATGGCACCCATCTCTGGTGAGTGCCGTTTTTGTTTACGCCCAGGTACTTCGACCGGAAGGTAACGTGCACGCCGACCACACAGCGATGGAGGAGCAGCGTATGGAGGAACAGGAACTGGATCTCAGCCCCTTGTACGACGTGCTGGCGGAGTATCGGGAGCAGCGTGGCGCGGTGATCCCCGTGCTGCAGAAAGCCCAAGAGATCTATGGCTGGCTGCCGAACCAAGTGCTACAGGCGATCGCCAAGGGCATGAACGTGCCCCTCAGCCAGATCTATGGCGTGGTCACCTTTTACTCGCAGTTCTACCTGCAGCGCCGGGGGAGACACATCGTCCGCCAGTGCGACGGAACGGCGTGCCACGTCCGCGGCGCGGCGCGGATCGTGCAGACCGTGGAGAGCTACTTGGGGATCAAGGCTGGCGAGACCACGCCGGACTACAAGTTCACGTACGAGGTCGTGTATTGCCTGGGGTCGTGCGGACTGGCTCCGGTGGCAATGATCGACGACCGGGTGGTGGGACACCTGGTCCCCGAGAGGATGGTCGCACTGCTGCGAGAGCTGGATTAGGACCAAGGACGTGAGGATATGCGCGAGATCTCGCTGCACATCCTCGACGTGGTGGAGAACGCGATCGAAGCCGGCGCCCAGCACGTCGACCTGCAGGTCGTCGAGGACCTGGATGCAGACCGCTTGCGGATCACGGTCATCGATGACGGCAGCGGCATGGATGCCGACACCCTACAGCGCGTGCGCGACCCGTTCTTTACGACCCGCACGACCCGCCACGTGGGCCTGGGGATCCCGCTGTTCGCAGCAGCCGCCGAGCGCTGCGCGGGCTCGCTGGGCATCGTGTCTGCGCCGGGCGGGGGCACGACGGTCGAGGCAACGTACCAACACAGCCACATCGACCGGGCGCCGCTGGGCGACCTGGCGGGCACACTGGTCTGCATCTTGATGCGCGATCGCGCCTTTGACTTGCGCTACCGACACGCGCGGGTCAGGCAGGGCGCTGAACGCGCGTTTGAACTGGACACCGTACAGATCAAGCAAGCACTGGGCGATATGCCGCTCACCCATCCTGCTGTCCGGGATTGGCTGCGCGGGTTTATCGCTGAGGGTGAAGCACAACTAAAGGAGGCCTAGATGCCAAAGCTCAAGTCCCTGGACGATCTGAGGCGCCTGCGCGAGGAGGCCCAGCACGAGCTCACGATCCGCCAGCAAACCGAGACCAAGATCACCGTGGGGATGGGCACCTGCGGGATCGCTGCTGGGGCACGGGAGACCATGCAGGCCATCCTGAAAGAGCTGGAGAGCCGAGAGATCGAAGCTCACGTAGCGACGGTCGGCTGCATTGGCATGTGCTCCAAGGAACCCCTTGTCGATGTCGAGCAGGCGGGCAAGCCGCGCATCACGTACGCCAACGTCCATCCCGACATGGTGCCCCGCCTGATACGGGAACACCTGGTCGAGGGCAGGGTGGTCGAGGAATGGGCGTTCGGGCGCGTTCCCCCCGGCGGCATCGGGGCCACCAGCCAGACAGAGCGGTAGGAGACAGAGGAGGCAAGCATGAGTGAGGCTTTGTACCGCGCGAACGTCCTGGTCTGCGGTGGAACCAGCTGCGAGGCGTCTGGCTCGGGTGCCCTGCACGAGGCACTGGCCCAGGAGCTTGCACGGCGCGGTCTCCAGAACGAGGTACAACTGGTACACACCGGCTGTCGCGGGTTCTGCTCGATGGGCCCGGTGATGGTCGTCTACCCCGAGGGGATCTTTTACTGCCAGGTGCACGCCGAGGACGTGGGCGAACTGGTCGAAGAGACGCTGATCAAGGGCCGCGTCGTCGAACGGCTGACCTACAAGACCCCGGATGCCCACGAGGCGGTCCCGTTCTACGCCGACGTCCCCTTCTACAGCAAGCAGCAGCGCGTCGTGTTGCGCAACTGCGGCATCATCGACCCCGAGAACATCGAGGAGTACATCGCGCGCAATGGGTACCTGGGCCTGAGCATCGCGCTCAGCGAGATGACGCCCCAAGCCGTGATCGACACCGTCCGCAACTCGGGCCTGCGCGGACGCGGCGGCGCCGGCTTTCTGACCGGACTCAAATGGGAGTTCACGGCGCGCGCGCGCGGCGACACCAAGTACGTGGTCTGCAACGCCGACGAAGGAGACCCGGGCGCGTTCATGGACCGCTCGATCATCGAGGGCGACCCGCACTCGCTGCTCGAAGGCATGACGCTCTGCGCGTACGCCGTCGGCGCGCAAGAGGGCTACATCTACTGCCGGGCCGAGTATCCGCTGGCGATCAAGCGCCTCAAGGTCGCCATCGCCCAGGCTGAGGAGTACGGGCTCCTGGGCGACCACATCCTCGGCACCGACTTTAGCTTCCACCTCAAGATCAAAGAGGGCGCCGGTGCGTTCGTGTGCGGCGAAGAAACCGCCCTGCTCGCGTCGATCGAGGGGCGACGCGGCGAGCCGCGTCCGCGCCCGCCGTTCCCCGCTGTCAAGGGCCTGTGGGGCAAGCCGACCAACCTGAACAACGTCAAGTCCTATGCCAACGTGCCCCAGATCATCGTGCGCGGCGCCGAGTGGTTCGCCAGCATCGGCTCGCCGCGCAGCCCAGGCACGGCGATCTTTGCGCTCACGGGCAAGGTCAACAACACAGGGCTGGTCGAGGTGCCGATGGGGATCACCGTGGGCGAGATCATCTTTGACATCGGCGGCGGGATCCTGGACGGGAAAACGTTCAAGGCCGTACAGACCGGCGGACCGCTCGGCGGCTGCATTCCCGCCGAGCACCTCAACGCCAAGGTCGACTTTGACTCGCTCAAGCAGATCGGCGCCGTCATGGGCTCGGGCGGCATGATCGTCGTCGACGAAGACACCTGCATGGTCGAGTTTGCCAAGTTCTTCCTCACCTTTGCCCAGGCAGAGAGCTGCGGCAAGTGCATCCCCTGCCGCGTCGGGGGACGACGGATGCTGGAGGTGCTGACCCGCATCTCCGATGGCAGGGGCGTGATGGAAGACCTGGACACGATCGTCGAGATCGCGACCTACATGGAGACCGGGGCGCTGTGCGCCCTCGGTCAGCTCACCCCTGGGCCGATCATGTCGGCCCTGCGTTACTTCCGCAAAGAGTTCGAGGCGCACATCCTGGACAAGCGCTGCCCCGCCGGCGTGTGCCAGGAACTGGTCATGGCGCGCTGCATCAACGCCTGCCCAGCCGAGATCGACATCCCGAGCTGGATCGCGCTGGTCGCCCAGGGCAAGACCGCAGAGGGCCTCGAGATCCACCGCCGCAAGAACCCGTTCGTGCTGACCTGCGGCCGGATCTGCCCCGCGTTCTGTGAGACGCGCTGCCGGCGCGGCGACATCGATACCCCGATCGCCATCCGCCAGATCAAGCGCTACATGGCCGACCAGGAGATGGATCACCCCTGGATGCCTCCCCGTGTGGCCGAGATCAAGGGAGAAAAGGTCGCCGTGATCGGCAGTGGTCCGGCGGGCCTCACCGCTGCGCTGCGCCTGGCACAGATGGGCTACGGCGTCACCGTCTTTGAAAAGCTGCCCGTGCTGGGCGGGATGATGGCAGTCGGCATTCCCGATTACCGCATGCCGCGTGACATCCTCAACTTTGAGATCGAGGGCCTGCTGCGCGCCGGGATCGAGGTCCAGCTCGAGTCTGAGTTGGGACGCGACTATACCGTCGACAGCCTGTTCGCCGACGGCTATGCGTCCGTCGTGCTGGCTCTCGGCGCGCATCGCTGCCGGACCCTGGGCATCGCGGGAGAGGACAAGGAGGGCGTCTATCCGGGCGTCGACTTTTTGCGGGACGTCTCGTTGGGCCACGCGCCCGACCTGTCCGGCAAGCGCGTGGGCGTGGTTGGCGGCGGCGACGTCGCGATCGATGCCGCGCGCACGGCGTGGCGCCTGGGAGCGAGCCAGGTCAACCTGATCTACCGGCGCCAGCGCGAGCAAATGCCGGCGCACGCCGACGAAGTCGAAGCGGCGTCGGAGGAGGGGATCCAGTTCCACCTCTTGACCAACCCCGTGCGGATCGTCGGCAACGCTCGGGTCAGCGGCGTCGAATGCCTGCGCTACGAGCTGGGCGAGTTCGACCGCAGCGGGCGGCGGCGACCGGTCCCCATCCAGGGCTCCGAGTTCACGCTGGGCCTTGACGTGCTGATCCCGGCGATCGGGCAGGAGCCCGACCTGTCGTGCCTCGACGCCGATATGGACGCCTGCATGGCGTGTGGCATGAGCATCCAGCGAGACTCGACCATGGTCGTCAACCGCGCCCTGGCGACGACCCGTCCCGGCGTGTTCGCCGCCGGCGACATAGTCCTCGGCCCGGCAACTGTGATCGAAGCAGTCGCACAGGGCAACGAGGTCGCGCGCTCGGTCGACCACTACCTGCGCACGGGCTCCACCGAGAAAGACGTGATCATGCCCGGGTACGAGGCGGTGGAGCAGCTCTACGACCTGGAGGAATACGCCAACGCCGAGCGACCAAGAGAGCGCACGATCCCGGTTGCGGAGCGCGCGGGCCGCTTTGTCGAGGTCGAGCGCACCTTGCCCGGCGACGTGATCCGCAAAGAGTGTAAGCGCTGCCTACGCTGTGACCTCGAGTGGCTAGAGATGCACGAGCTGCCCTTCGAGGCCCAGACAGACCGGCCCGCGCTGTTCGCTGAGCTATAGCACACGTCGCATCCGCGGGGAGTCGCAGCCCCGCGAATGCCGTTGCGAGGCAGACAAGGGGCTCGCGTAGCCGTCGCCTACGCGAGCCCCTTGCGCTAAGAGCCCGCGAACTGGGCACACACATCTCGCCGGATTGGACAAATCCGCACTTTGCTGGTATAGTCTGGGTAACGGCTTCCATGTTGACGAATTTCGTCTCAATGCAGGGTTATCGAGACGAAAACCAGTGCGAGCATGGAGCAGACAGATGCATTTTCGTCGAGCACCATCCCCTAGAACAGTCTCATACGGGCCTTCTCCTCAAGCGGGGAGGCGGCAAACACCGTGGTCTTTCAAACCGGAGCACACGTGAAAGGAGAACCCGATCGATGGCGTCTGTACACCTCACCATAGACGGCAAAGAGCTCGTCGCCGAAGCAGGTCAGAGCATCCTGCAGGCAGCCGGAGCGGCTGGCATCGATGTCCCGGCCCTGTGCAACCATCCTGCCCTCGAGCCGATCGGCTCGTGCCGGATGTGCCTGGTCGAGATCGAAAAGCAGCGCGCGCTACAGCCTGCCTGCACGTTCCAGGTGACCGACGGGATGGTGATCCACACCGACTCGGAAAAGGTCGCCCGGACGCGCAAGTTCCTGCTCGAGCTCCTCTTCTCAGAGCGCAACCACTACTGCATGTACTGCCAGATGAGCGGCGACTGTGAGCTGCAAAGCCTCGCCTATCGCTACGGTCTGGACGCTTGGTTGTACCCGAGGCCCTACACCCCGCTCCCTGTGGATGCCACGCGCGCACATTTCGTGATGGACCACAACCGCTGCATCCTCTGCCGCCGCTGCGTCCGCGCCTGCCAAGAGCTCGCCGGCAACTACACGCTGGGCCTGAGCGGACGTGGCGCAGAGACGATGATCGTGGCGGATATGGACGTACCCTTTGGCGAGTCCTCCTGCATCTCGTGTGGCACCTGCCTGCAGGTCTGCCCCACCGGCGCACTGATGGACCGCCGCAGCGCCTACCGCGGGCGTGAAGCCGAGGTCGAGCACACGCCGACGGTCTGCACGGCGTGCAGCCTGGGCTGTGGCATGCAGGTCGTGAGCCGCGACAACCAGATCCTGCGCATCGAGGGCGATTGGGACGGTGCGGTGAACGCCGGCGTGCTCTGCGCCGCCGGGCGCTTTGACATCCTCGAAGAGACCCGCCGTCGCACCACCTCGCCGATGATCCGGGTGGACGGCACGCTGCAGAACGCAACCTGGGACGAGGCACTGGACGCCGTCGCCGATCGACTCCGAGGCGTGGACGGTGCGGAGTTGGCGGCTCTGGCTACGACGCGCGCCACGAACGGCGCCCTCGAGCGCTTTGCCGCGCTCTTCAACGGGCTCAACGCCAAGAGCGTGAGCACGATCACACCGGCGCCCGCGTTCATGGCGGAGCCGGAGGGATCGCTCGCTGCACTGGATGAGGCAGACCTGTACGTCGTCGTCGGCGCCGACCTGCGCGTCGACTACCAAGTTGCCGGGATCATGGTCCAGCGCGGCGTGATGAACCACGGCGCCCGCATGGCGCTGATCGACGACGAACCGAACGGCATGGACGACATGGCAGCGTTCCGGTTCGGGTCCAGCGAGGTCGACAAGGCGGCAGACATCGCCGCGCGCGCCGAGATACCGGTCGTGATCTATGGCGCGGGCGCAGGCGACACGCTGCCGCAGCTGCGCGCGGCGTTGGGCGACAAGGCCCAGTTCGTGGGGCTGGTGCCGGGGAGCAATACCCGTGGCGCGCGCGCCGCCGGTCTCAGCGGCGACGCAGACCTAGAGGGCGTCGCGGCTGCATACGTGATGGCTGTCGATGAGTCGATCGACGCTGCGCTCCTGGAGAGCCTGTCCGGGGCGCAGTTCGTGGTCGCGCAGACCAGCTATCTCGACGCCCTGACCGAGCGCGCGGACGTGGTCCTGCCCAGCACGATCTGGGCGGAGAAGGCGTGCGCGACCACGAACACCGAGGGACGCATCCAAGAGCTGCGTGCTTCGCTCAAGCCGCCGGCAGGCGTCAAGCAGGACATAGAGATCCTCCAGGCGTTGGCTGACAAGCTGGGCTAAGGACCGACTGAGATAGGAGAGATGATATGAAAGTGACACTCGCTACGGACTGGCTCGATGTCTGCTCGGGATGCCACATGTCGATCCTCGACATCGACGAGCGGATCGTGGAGCTGATCAAGCACGTGCAGATCACGTCCTCGCCGATCACGGACCTCAAGCACCCACCCGAGGAGGGCGTCGACGTCGGGATCCTGACCGGTGCGGTGAGCAACACGCACCAGCTCGAGGCAGCCAGGCTGATGCGCGAGCGATGCAAGATCCTGATCTCGCTCGGCGACTGCGCCGTCTTTGGCGGCGTGTGCACGATGCGCAACTTTTTCGATGTGGAGGACGTGCTCGAGTACGGCTATGTGAAGACCATGAGCACAGATGCAGAAGGGCAGGTCCCGCGCTCTCCCGAGCTGGGCAAGCTGCTCGATCGCGTCCTGGCTGTGAACGAAGTCGTCAAGGTCGATCTGCACATCCCCGGCTGCCCGCCGCCCGCCGATGCGATCTGGTATGCGGTGACCGAGCTGCTGCAGGGACGCATGCCCGTCCTGACCGGCGACAACCTGACCTACGAGTAGACGCCTGCCCTCACCGCTGGTACAGGCGAAAAGGAGAATCTCATGGGCCGCAAAGTCACCATCGAACCCGTCACCCGGATCGAGGGTCACGCGCGCGTGACCATCCACCTGGACGACGCGGGCGACGTTGAGCACGCATACTTTCACGTAGACCAGTTCCGCGGCTTCGAGCGGTTCTGCCAGGGGCGTATGTTCTTTGAAATGCCGGCGATCACGCCGCGCATCTGCGGCATCTGCCCGGTCAGCCACCACCTCGTCTCGGCCAAAGCGTGCGACCAGATCGCGGGCGTGGAGCCGCCGCGCCCCGCCGCGCTGCTGCGCGAACTGATGCATATGGGACAGATGATCCAGTCCCACTCGATGCACTTTTTCCACCTGGCGGGCCCCGACTTGGTGCTGGGCTTTGACGCCGATCCTGCGATCCGCAACGTGGTCGGGATCATCGAGGCTGCCCCCGAGCTGGCGCTCAAGGCTGTCGCCCTGCGCAAGTACGGGCAAGAGGTGATCCGCACCCTGTCCGGGCGCCGCATCCATCCCAAGTTCGCCGTCCCCGGCGGCGTGAACAAGGCCTTGACGGCAGCCGAGCGCGACGAACTGCTCGCCCCGATCGACGAGATGATCAGCTACATGCAGGAGGGGTTGGCGATCGCCAAGCAGTGGATCGAAGCCAACCAGGACGTGGTACAGCGCTTTGCGAACTTTCGTTCGGGCTACATGGGCCTGGTCGACGCCGAGACCGGCGCCCTCGAGCTGTACGATGGTCCGGTGCGCCTGATCGATCGCGACGGCAACCTGCTCGAGCAGTACGATGGGCGCAACTACCTCGACTATATCGCCGAGCACGTCGAGGACTGGTCCTACCTCAAGTTCCCGTACTACAAGAAGCCGGGATGGCCCGATGGCGTCTACCGCGTGGCGCCGCTGGGACGCCTGAACGTCGCCGACTGCATCAGCACGCCGATCGCCAACGAGGAGTTCAAGCAGTTCAAGGCGATCTCGCCTGGACCGGTCGAGCCGTCGCTGTACATGCACTATGCACGGCTGATCGAGGACATCTATGCGGCGGAGCGTGCGAGAGAGATCCTGGAGGACCCGGACATCACCTCGACCGAGATCGTCAACGAGTCACACACGATCACGGGCGAAGGCGTGGGCGTGATCGAGGCCCCGCGCGGCACGCTCTTCCACCACTACAAGACCGACGCGAACGGGCAGCTGACCGACGTCAACCTGATCGTCGCCACGGGCAACAACAACTGGGCAATGAGCACCTCGGTCGACATGGTGGCAAAAGAGTTCGTCGACGGCAACAACCTGACCGAGGGCATGCTCAACCGCGTCGAGGCTGCCATCCGGGCCTACGACCCCTGCCTGTCGTGCTCGACGCACGCCATCGGGCAGATGCCGATGGTGATCGAGGTGCGCGACGCCGGGGGCGCGCTGATCAACCGCGTCCAGCGCGACTAGCGGCGCAGACAGCGGTTCCACGGGGAGACAAGGGGGTAGGCCCCTTGTCTCCTCGTCTCTTGTGGATTTCGACGGGAGAGTGGTGTGGGTAGAAGCCTCGTGATCGGTTACGGAAACGTGTACCGCAGAGACGACGGCGTGGCCTTTGTCGTCCTCAACGCACTGCGCGCATGCCTCGGGCGCCCGGCTCTTGCGATCGACGACGACGGCTTCGATGACCTGGGACACGAGGTCGACACGGTGCTGGTCCACCAGCTCGTGCCCGAGCTGGCGGACGCCGCCTCTGCCTACGACCAGGTCCTGTTCGTCGACGCGCACGTGGGCGCGATCGACGCGCTGTTGTACGAAGAAGAGCTCGAGGCCTACCGCAAGTCCGCCACCGTCTTGCACCAGCTGCACCCCTGCTCGCTGTTGGCCCTGATCCAAGAGCTGCACGACAGGGCGCCGCGCGGGGTGTTGGTCTCGGTTCGCGGATACGACTTTGAGTTCGGCGAAGGCCTGTCCGACGAGACAGCAGCGCTCGTGCCCCAGGCTGTGGCGCGCATTGTCGCCCTGACCACAGCGGAAGGGTAAAGGGTGCAGAGCTGCTGCATGGGTGAAGGGCGAGCTGGTACTGGAAATCGAGCACGATCGGGTGTATAATACGCCCCATGCATGAGCTGGCGATTACCGAAGAGATCCTGCGCATCGCTGTCGAACACGCCGGAAGCGCCGGCGCGGAGCACATCACCGACATCAACCTCGTGATCGGCGACCTAAGCAGCGTCGTCGACGACTCCGTCCAGTTCTACTTTGACTTTGTCAGCCCCGGCACGCGCGCCGAGGGAGCCATGCTCCACTTTCGCCGCGTGGCAGCGACCTTGCGCTGCTACAAGTGCGGGCGCGAGTTCACGCCACAAGGACGTGACTGGCGCTGCCCCGCTTGCCAGGCGCTAGGAGGCGAAGTGATCGCCGGTCGCGAGTTCTACCTGGAAAGCATTGAGGTGGTCTGAATGGCAAAAGTGACCGTGATCGAACGGGTGACAAAAGCAAACGACCAGATCGCGTCCGAGAACCAGGCGCTGCTGGACAGGACGCGTACAAGAGCGGTCAACCTGATGGCCTCGCCTGGAGCAGGCAAGACCAGCTTGCTCATGCGGACGGTCGAGGTGCTGGGCGACCGCATGGCGATCGGCGCGATCGAGGGGGACACGGCGTCGCAGGTCGACGCCGACCGGGTCGCGACCACCGGTATCCCAGTGGTCCAGATCAACACCGGCGGCGGATGTCGCCTGGATGCCAACATGCTGCGCCCCGCGCTGCAGGAACTGCCCCTGGACGAGATCGACCTGCTGCTGATCGAGAATGTCGGCAACCTGGTGTGCCCAGCTGGACTGGCGCTCGGGCAGCACCTCGACGTCGTCATCACCAGCGTGCCCGAGGGAGACGACAAACCCTACAAGTACCCGGGCATGTTTACGATCGTCGACGCCGTGGTGATCAACAAGACCGACCTGCTGCCTTATCTCGAGTTTGACGTGGCTGCATTCCGCGAACTGATCGCCGGTCTCAACCCGAATGCGCGCGTGTTCGAGGTATCGTGCCGGACCGGCGAAGGACTGGACGACTGGACAGCGTGGCTGGTCGAGCAGTGCGCGTCCAAAGCCTGATGGCGCCCACCTCGCGCCACGCTCCACTGCGCACGCCTCCAAGGACGCCCGGCGCGCGGACGCTCGGGCCCGCCGCATAGACCGAGGACCGCATTGACAGCGACCCGCACACAGATCACGATCCGCGGCGTAGTACAGGGCGTCGGATTTCGCCCCTTCATCTACAACCTGGCAGAGCGTCACGACCTCACCGGCTGGGTGCTCAACCACTCGGGCGGCGTCGAGGTCGAGGTGGAGGGGACGCCTGCCGCGATCCGCGACTTTGTCGCCGCGATCGAGGCCGAAGCGCCGCCCCTGGCGCAGATCGAGTCGCTCGAATCGCACGAGGTGACCCCGGAGAGGTCCGAGCGCTTTGAGATCCGCCGTTCCGAGCGCCAGGAGGGACGCTATCAACTCGTCGCCCCCGACACCGCCACCTGCGCCGACTGCCTGCGCGAAGTGCTCGACCCTGCGGACCGCCGCTATCGTTACCCGTTCACCAACTGCACCAACTGTGGCCCGCGCTTCACGATCATCACCGACATCCCCTACGACCGTCCAAGCACGACGATGCGCGCCTTTACGATGTGCCCCGACTGCCAGCGCGAGTACGACGACCCGCGCGATCGGCGCTTCCACGCCCAGCCGAACGCCTGCCCGGTCTGCGGACCGCAGGTCTGGCTGGCGCGCGGGGCAACGGCGGAGGCCCAGGCTTATGCATTCCCTCCCCCTCCTGCAGACCAGATCGCCGCCACGGCGGCGCTCCTGCGCGCTGGCGCGATCGTGGCGATCAAGGGCTTGGGCGGCTTTCAACTCGCATGTGACGCGACCAACGCCGCCGCCGTGCGCACCCTCCGTGCCAGGAAGCAGCGCCCGGACAAGCCGTTTGCGGTCATGATCGCCACGCTCGACGAGGTCCACGCCCACTGCCACGTCTCGCCGCAGGGAGCCGCGCTGCTGCGTTCGCCGCAGTGCCCGATCGTGCTCCTGCGGTGGCGAGCCGACTCGGACGTGGTCCCAGAGGTAGCAGCGGGATATACGCACCTGGGCGTGATGCTGCCCTACACGCCGCTGCACCACCTCCTGCTCCGCGATGCTCGGCGCCCGCTGGTCATGACCAGCGGCAACCTGACCGAAGAGCCCATCGCCGCCGAGAACGACGAGGCAATGCGGCGCCTCGGTCACCTGGCAGACGCGTTCTTGCTGCACAACCGCGAGATCCACGCCCGCTACGACGACTCGGTGTGGGCTGCGCTCCGTCTCGACGCAGAAGGGGAAGCGCACGGAAGGAGTGGGCGCGCCGAGGACACGATCGCGCAGCCGCTCCGACGCGCACGCGGCTATGCGCCGTTCCCGGTCAGGCTTCCCTTCGAGGCCGAGCAGGTCTTGGCATGCGGACCCGAGATCAAGAACACGTTCTGTGTCACGCGCGACCAATACGCGTTTGTCTCGCAGCACATCGGCGATATGGAGAACCTGGAGACGCTCGAGCACTATACGCGCACGATCGCGCTCTACAGGCACCTCTTCCGCGTCGAGCCCCAGGCGATCGCCCACGACCTGCACCCGGACTACATGGCGACCCGGTACGCGCTGCAGCAGGCAGCCGAGCTGGGGCTTCCCGCCCTGCCCGTGCAGCACCACCACGCGCACCTTGCGTCGTGCCTGGCGGACAACGGCTGGGCGCCGGACGCGGGACCCGTGATCGGCGCGATCATGGACGGCACGGGATACGGGCCAGACGACGTTATCTGGGGCGGCGAGTGGCTGATCGGCGACTACCAGTCCTATACACGCGCCGCGCACATCGAAGCGCTGCCCCTGCCGGGCGGAGACGCGGCGACGCGGCATCCATGGCGGATCGCACACAGCTACGTGCGCGCCCTGCTCCCTGGGACGACGATCCCTGCCATAGCCCCTGGCGTCGACGTGGGCCAAATCGCCCTGCTCGACCAGCAGATCGCGCGCCAGATCAACTGCCCGCTGACTACCGCCATGGGACGTCTCTTTGACGCCGTGTCGGCCCTGCTCGGTCTCTGTGCGCACGCGACGTACGAGGCGCAGGCGGCGATCGAGCTCGAGCACCTCGCGCGCCAGGCCTACGCGCGCACAACCGGAGCCGCGCTGAGCCCGGTCTATCCATTCGAGATCGACCACACGGATGGGCGCCGCGTCATTCGCCTGGCGGGACTGCTCCGCGCCCTGCTTGACGAGCTCGCGCAAGAGCGGTCCAAGGCCCAGATCGCGCTGCGCTTCCATCGCACGGCAGCGCACGCCATCGTCGAGACCTGCCAGCAGATCGCCGGTCAGACAGGGCTGCGCACCGTTGCCCTCAGCGGTGGGTGCTACCAGAACCGGATCTTGCTCCGATTGGCAGTCCAAGGACTGCGGGAAGCGGGGCTCGAGGTGCTGCTCCATCGCCAGGTACCGTGCAACGACGGCGGACTGAGCCTCGGTCAGGCTGCGATCGCAGGGCTCGCCGCAAGGCAAGACGCTCTCCGTGCCGTGCAGGCACGTCTCGCCGCGGCATAGCCCGCGGCGCGCTCCAATTGGTTCTGACAGGAAGGCAGATATGTGTCTGGCAATCCCTACACTGGTCAAGTCGATCGACGGGCAGATGGCACAGGTCGAGATCGGCGGCGTCGAGCGCACGATCAGCCTGGCGCTGACGCCGGAAGCGCGCGTGGGCGACTATGTGATCGTCCACACCGGTTTCTCGCTCAGCGTGCTCGATCAAGAGGAAGCGCAGGAGACGCTGCGTCTCTTTGCCGAGATCGGCGCCTTTGACGACCTGCTGCGCGCGGAGGACGAGGGCACGCCGTGAAGTACGTCGACGAGTTCCGCGATCCAGGGATCGCGCAGCGCCTGATCGACGAGATCGCGCGGCGCAGCACCCGTCCCGTGGAGCTGATGGAGTTCTGCGGCGGGCACACGCATGCGATCCTCAAGACCGGCTTGCGACAGGTGCTGCCCGAACGCGTGCACCTGCGCTCCGGGCCCGGGTGTCCGGTGTGCGTCACGTCGGCGACCGACCTGGAGCACGCGATCGCGCTCTCGCGCTTGCCCGGCGTGATCCTGACGACCTATGGCGACATGGTCCGCATCCCCGGGAGCCAGGGAAGCCTGCAGGAGGCGCGCGCCACCGGCGCCGACGTGCGCATCGTCTACTCGACGCTGGACGCGCTCGACATCGCACGCCGCAATCCCGATCGTGCGGTGGTCTTTCTCGCCGTCGGCTTTGAGACGACGGCGCCGACGACTGCCGCCGCGCTGCTGCAAGCTGAGGCGGAGGGCGTGCCCAACTTGAGCGTGCTCTGCCTGCACAAGCTCACTCCCCCCGCGACGCGCGCGATCCTCGATGCGGGCGAGGTGCGGCTGGATGGCGTGCTCGGTCCGGGGCACGTGACGACGATCATTGGCGCTGCGGCGTGGCGCTTCTTACCGGAGGAGTACGGCATCTCGTGCGTCGTGACCGGCTTTGAGCCGCTCGACATCCTGCGCGGCGTCGGGGTGCTGGTGGCGCAATTCGAGGGCGGGCAGCCCGCGGTCCGCAACGCCTACGGACGGAGCGTGCGCGCCGACGGGAACCGCGTCGCGCTCGAGATGATGGGCCAAGTCTACCGCGTCGCGACAGCAGAGTGGCGCGGCTTGGGCGCGTTGCCCAAGAGCGGGCTGCTGCTGCGCGACGCGTACGCACATCGCGATGCCGCGCGCATCTTTGAGGTCAAGGTCCCGCACGTTGCAGAGCCAAAGGGGTGCCGCTGCGGCGAGGTCCTGCGCGGCGTCATCTCGCCGCTCGAGTGCGCCTTGTTCGGCGCTACCTGCTCGCCGCGCAACCCGGTTGGCCCGTGCATGGTCAGCAGCGAGGGCGCCTGCGCGGCGTACCATGCTTACGGAGGGGCGGCGTGAGCCGGGACACAGAGACGATCCTGCTGGCGCACGGCAGTGGAGGACAGCTGAGCCACGAACTCGTGGCGGAGGTGTTCGCCTCCCGCTTTGACAACCCGATCCTGGCAGCGCTGAACGATGCGGCGGTCCTCGAGCCCGACGCCAAGCCGGGCGCGCGGTTGGCTTTCACTACCGACAGCTATGTGATCTCGCCCCTGGTCTTTCCGGGAGGCGACATCGGCAAGCTCGCCGTGTGCGGCACGGTGAACGACCTGGCGGTGATGGGCGCGACGCCGCGCTACCTGAGCGCAGGCTACATCCTCGAAGAAGGGCTGTCGATCGCCACGCTGGAGCGCATCGCGGACTCGATGGCCCAGACAGCGCACGAAGCGGGTGTCCTGGTGGTCACGGGGGACACCAAGGTGGTCGGTCGCGGCGCCGCCGACGGGCTGTTCATCAACACCGCGGGCCTGGGCGTGATCGAAGCCGGGGTCGACCTGCAGCCCGCTCATCTGCGCGCTGGCGACGAGATCCTGGTTTCCGGCACCGTGGGCGACCATGGGATCGCAGTCATGATCGAGCGCGAAGGCCTGCGCTTCAGCTCGCACCTACAGAGCGACTGCGCACCGCTGTACAGCCTGATCGCGGGCGTGATGGCGGCGTGCCCGGGCGGGGTGCGGTGTATGCGCGATCCGACGCGCGGCGGACTGGTCTCGACGCTGGTCGAGTGGGCGGGGGCGGCGGCGATCGGGATCGAGATCGAGGAGCGGGCGGTGCCGCTCCGCGAAGCGGTGCGCGCGGCGTGCGAGCTGCTAGGCCTCGACCCGCTCTACGTCGCCAACGAGGGCAAGGTTGTCCTCGCCGTGGACCCGACGTACACCGACCGGGCCCTCGCTGCCCTGCGCGCGCACCCCTTGGGACGAGAGGCGGCGGTGATTGGGCGCGTGACGGCAAGTCACCCGGGGCGCGTGGTGCTGCGCACCCCGCTGGGCGCGCACCGGTTGCTCGACATGCTGACTGGCGAACAGCTGCCCCGCATCTGCTAGCTTGGTTCGGCGTACGCCGCAATTTGCGCATAGACGCCGTATCGAGTATGATCGGTCAGCGCGACTGTACTGGTCGAACACAGGGTGCGGAGCCGTGTACTTGCCTGGCGATCGTCCATCGCTGAGCGCTGCGACGCTCGACCACCTGTCGCCATACCGCTCCTATCCCGCATAGAACGAAACGCGAAAGGAGGCGTCATGCCGGCAGTTCATGTCACCATCGACGGCAAACAAGTCGCTGCCCAACCAGGACAGACGATCCTGGAAGCGGCAGAGATGGCCGGGATCAAGATTCCCAGCCTTTGCCACCACCCAGCCCTCGTGCCGATCGGCGCGTGCCGGATCTGTCTCGTTGAGGTGGAGAAACAGCGTACCCTCCAACCCGCCTGCACCTTCCAAGTCAGCGATGGGATGGTCGTGCACACGCGCTCGCCGAAGGCAGAAGAGTCCCGCCGCTTTGTCCTAGAGCTGCTGCTCTCCGATCACCCGTTCGACTGCATGACTTGCGAACGGGCCGGCAACTGTGAACTGCAAGACCTGGCCTACGAGTACGGGATCAAAGACACCCGCTACCCGGGCGTCCGTCACGAGTACGAGATCTCCGACCCGAACCCCTTCTACATGCGCGACTATAACAAGTGCGTGCTCTGCCGACGCTGCGTCCGCGCCTGCGCCGAGATCAACGGGGTGGAGGCGATCGGTCTGATCGGCCGGGGCTTTGACACCAAGATCGGCACCGCGTTTGATGGCGACATGGCGGACAGCGTATGCGAGTTCTGCGGCATGTGCGTTGCAGTGTGCCCCGTAGGAGCCCTCGTACCCAAGCAGCGCGTCGGACAGGGCCGTGAGTGGGAGTTCCACAAGGTCGCTACGACCTGCTCCTACTGCGGCGTGGGATGCCAGTTCTACCTCAACGTCAAGGATGACCGCATCGTCCAGGTCACCTCCAAGTGGGATGCCCCAGCCAACCACGGACTGACGTGCGTCAAGGGCCGTTTTGGGTGGGACTATGTCCAGCACCCCGATCGCCTGACCACGCCCCTGATCCGCCGGAGCAAGGACGCTCCGCTCGAGGAAGCGACCTGGGATGAAGCGCTCGACCTGATCGCCCGCAAGCTCCAGGAGACCAAAGCGCAGTATGGTCCCGATGCGTTTGCAGCCCTCACCTCCGCCAAGTGCACGAACGAAGAGAACTATGTGATGCAAAAGTTCACGCGGGCGGTGATGGGTACAAACAACATCGACCACTGCGCGCGGCTTTGACACAGCGCCACTGTGACCGGTCTGGCCACAGCATTCGGTTCCGGCGCGATGACCAACTCGTTCGACGACATCGCGAACGACGCAGAGTCCTACTTTATCATCGGCTCCAACACGACCGAGCAGCACCCCGTCTTGGGCATGCGGATCCGCCAGGCGGTCAAGCAGCGTGGGGCCAAGCTGATCGTGTGCGACCCCCGGCGCATCCCGATCACCGAGTTTGCCACCCTGCACATCCGCCAAAAGCCGGGCAGCGACATCGCCCTGCTGAACGGCATCATGCACGTGCTGGTTGCCGAAGAACTGTACGACAAAGAGTACGTCGCCAGCCGCACGGAGGGCTTTGAAGAACTCAAGGCCAAAGTGCTCGAATACCCGCCCGAGCGCGCAGCCGAGATCTGCGGTATTACGCCCGAGGAGATCGTCCAGGCAGCCCATCTCCTGGCTCAGAATCGCCCTGGCGCGCTCCTCTACGCAATGGGCATCACCCAGCACGTCACCGGACACCAGAACGTGCTCTCGTGCGCCAACCTGCAGATGCTGCTCGGCAACATGGGCGTGCGCGGCGGTGGCGTCAACCCGCTTCGGGGTCAGAGCAACGTGCAGGGCGCGTGTGACATGGGTGGCCTACCGAACGTCTATCCCGCCTATCAGGTTGTGACCCTCGAAGCCGTGCAGAAAAAGTTCGAAGAGGCATGGGGTGTGCCGCTGGACAACCGGGTCGGCCTCACGGTGGTGTGGATGCTCAACAAAGCCGAGACGGGCGATGTGCGCGCCATGTACGTGCTAGGCGAGAACCCCATGGTCTCCGACCCCGACCTGCATCACACCGAAAGGTGTCTCCGGCAACTCGACTTTTTGGTGGTGCAAGACATCTTTCTCACCGAGACCGCACAGCTGGCTGACGTGGTGCTGCCAGCCGCCAGCTGGGCCGAGAAACTGGGCACCTTTACCAACTCGGAACGGCGGGTGCAGTTCGTCCGTCCAGCGCTGCCTCTGCCCGGCGAAGCCAAACAGGATTGGTGGATCATTGGCGAGATCGCTCGGCGGATGGGGTACGACGGGCTCATCTACAGCGGACCCGCGGCGATCTCGGAAGAGATCTGCGGCCTCGCGCCGAGCTATGGCGGCATCACCTACGATCGCATCGGCGACCAAGGCCTTCAGTGGCCATGCCCGACGGTCGATCACGCCGGCACGCCGATCCTGCACGTGGGCCGGTTCAGCCGGGGGGTGGGCAAGTTCACCGCCGTCGACTGGATGGCGCCCGACGAGGTAACCGACGAGGACTACCCGCTGATCTTTACCACAGGGCGCATCTTGTACCACTTTCACACCGGCAGTCAGACGCGCCGCTCCCAGCCCCTCGACACGCACGTCCCCGAGGGGGTCGTCGAGATCAACACGCTGGATGCCGCCCGGTTGGCGATCCAGGATGGGCAGATGGTGCGCGTGGCATCCCGACGCGGCGAGATCGAGGCCAAAGCTCAGGTCAGCGATATGACCGAGCCAGGGGTCGTGTTCATGGCCTTCCACTGGGCCGAGGCTGCAGCCAACAAGCTGACCAACGCCGCGCTCGACCCTGTGTCCAAGATCCCCGAACTCAAGGTGTGTGCAGTCAAGGTAGAAGCGGCGTGATCCGCGACCGGAGCAGGCACACCGCCTGCTCCGGTCACCACAGAACAGGAGGTAATGGCCATGGACGTTCGCAAGGTATACGAGTATGCGCTCCAGCGCGAGCACGAGGGGATGCGCTTCTTTGCCCAGAACGCGGGGCGCTTTGGGCACGCAGCGGCGCAGGGCGTCTTTGAGGCCCTGGCGGAAGAGGAGCGCAAGCACATCCAGTTCATCCAGGGCCTGATCGACGCGCTCGAGCAGGGCGGCGGCATGGAGGCGGGCCTAGAGATGGACAAGGAAGGCTTTTTCTCGCAGCGTGCCGACAGCGAACTGCTCGATCAAACCGTGATCGAGGCGATGGTGCCCGACTTGCCGGTCCTGCGGACCGCCTACCTGATCGAGCGCGACTTTGCCGAGTTCTACGAGATGGCGGCGGACAGGGTAGAGGATGAGGCCGCTCGCAACGCGCTCAAGATGCTTGCCCGGTGGGAACGTGGGCACGAAAAGCTGTTCAAGAGCATGCACGACAAGGCGTTCGAGGAGTATGCGGGCATGCCCTGGGGCGGCTAGAGAGCCAAGCCATCGTATCTCGAGGGCAGCTTGCGTGTTCTGCATGACAAGTTGGCTGGTCCCATCACATCTTTCAAGAAGGAGAGGCGGAAATGACAGTCGGGTTCAAGAGTCCAGGTGAGATCGTCGACAGCGCATGCACGATCGGTAAGGGCAAGACCGAGAACAGCGTCACCAAACTGCTGGTGCTCGGCTTCCTCGCAGGCGCGTACATCGCCTTTGGGGGAACAGTCGCCATCGCCACCGGCAAAGGCATTACCGCGGACGGGTTCGGCGGTTTGTCCAAGCTCTTCTTTGCCGGCACCTTCCCCGTAGGCCTCATGCTCGTCGTCATCGCCGGGTCCGAACTGTTCACGGGCAACGTCGGCGTGATCACACCCAGCTGCCTGTCGGGACGGGCCAAGTGGCTTGGCCTGCTCAAGAACTGGGGACTGGTCTACGTCTCCAACTTTGTCGGATCGCTCTTTGTGGCCTACTTTTTGGGCTACTTGAGCAACTTGTTTGGCAAAGACCCCTACCTGTCCGGCGTCGTAGGGATCGCCGAGGGCAAGGTCGCTCTGTCCTTTGGACAGGCGTTCTGGCGCGGCGTAGGCTGCAACTGGCTCGTCTGTCTGGCGGTCTGGTTGGCAGTCTCGGCCCATGACATCTCGGGCAAGGTGTGGGGCATCTGGTTCCCGATCATGGCCTTTGTCGCGATCGGCTTTGAGCACAGCATCGCCAACATGTTCTTTATCCCGCTCGGCATGTTCTACGGCGCGAACGTGAACATCGGCCAACTGCTGTTCTCCAACCTGCTGCCGGTCACGCTGGGCAACATCGTGGGCGGCGGGCTGTTCGTGGGCGTCATCTACTGGTGGCTGTACGGGCGCAAGTAACCCGCCAACGCCAGACACGCTGCTGCACGACGCACGGCGCATCCCGCGTCAGCCCCAGTCGGGCACCGACCGGAAGCTAAAGGGCCTTCCTGGATGGTCTTGTCTACATTGCCATCCAGAAGGCCCTTTCTGTCCGTGATGTGCTCCTCGTGGAAGGGGGCCCGACTCGGGTGCGCGCTGCGTCATGCCCCTGTGCAGCGACCCTGCGCGCCGGTCAGTCTGCCTTCTCTAGAGCCAGGAGCGCGCGCATCCGTTCCAGGTCTCCGGGCTCGTTGACATTGAAGAACGAGCGCAGCTGCGGATCATAGCGCACGATCGCGTCGCGCTCCACATAGCAGACGCGCGCGCCATCGAGCGCATGCATGACGCGCCGCTGACCCGCCTCGATCGCCTGCGCAAAGCGTGCTGCGCAGGTGCGGGCGTAGAGCGCATGTAGCGGTTCCCGGTAGGGACCAAGCCGCGGCATGACGGCATCGCAGTCGCCCCGCAGCGAGAGGATGTAGCGGAGCAGGTCGGGATTGAGAAAGGGCATGTCGCAGCCGACGGCTAGGCCGTACGGCGCCTCGATCGCCGCCAGCCCGGCGTGCAAACCGCCGAGGGTGCCGACGCCGGCATAGATGTCGCTCACCATCGGCAAGCCCAGGAAGGCATGCCGCTCCCGGTCGTTGGTCACCAGCACGATCTGGTCCACGACGCGCTGTAGGCGGCGCACGACGCGCGCGATCAGGAGCTCGCCATCGGCGTCGATGAACGCCTTGTCTAGCCCCAGGCGGGAGCTCCTCCCGCCGGCGAGGATGATGCCACTGACCATACACGAGTCGGGCACAGGTCCCAAAGGAAGCACTCCAGGTTGATGAATGCGTTGAAAACACACGACGGCGCCGCACCAGAGCAGTATAGCAGAGATCCCACCCCCGGGCAACAGGCCCACCAGAGCTCCGAGGCTGGCGGGCGTCCCCGCCCGCTCGAGAACGGGGAGGGCCCTCCTGCCCTGCGCTGGACGATCGAGCGAGTCGAGGACGACCGACGCGAGCAGGTCGTCGATCGCGTAGTGCTTGAGGAGCCGCTCGAGATCGCGATCAACGGGCGGCGCGTCGCCCTGCTCATGCGCCTGCCGGGCGCGGAAAAGGAACTCGCGGCTGGGTTCGCGATCAGCGAGGGCTATGTACGCGCCATGCGCGACATCCTGCTGATCCATCACTGTGGCCTCGGACTGCCCTCGCCGGCAGAAGAGCCGGATGCGGCGCTCGGGTCGCGCAACCGCGTCGAGCTACGCGTCGTCGAGGGGGACGACTGTGCCCCGACAGAGCCCGACGCCGTGCGCCTGATCCGGTCCGGGTGCGGCGCCGCCCCGGCGAGCTTGCTGGGCGAGGGAGTGCCCGCCCTCTCGAGCGCGCTCCGCGTGCGCGCCGGCACGCTCCTCGACCTGAGCCGCGCCATGCGCGCCGGGCAGGAGGTGCACCGCGCGATCGGCGGCACCCACGCTGCCGCCCTGTTCACGGACAGCGGGACGCTCGTCGCCCTCGCCGAGGACATCGGACGGCACAACGCCGTCGACAAGGCGCTCGGTCACTGCCTGCTGCGAGGGATCCCGCTGGCGGACAAGGTGCTGGTCACCTCGGGACGGGCGAGCTATGACATGGCGCTCAAGGCGATCCGCGCCGGCGTGCCGGTGATCGCCAGCGCGTCCGCGCCCACGTCGCTCGCGGTGCAGCTGGCGGAGGACCGCGGGCTGACGCTGATCGGCTACCTGCGCGGCGGGCGGATGAACGTCTACACGCACGCCTACCGCATCACAGATCGATAGCACGCCGGGCAGCGGGCGGAGCAGCCCCTCGCGCCCCGTCCGGCTCGTTGGGGATGCCCACAGCAAGATCGCAGCAGATCAGCGCGAGCAAAGCGCTCACCTACCCCAAGATGAGGTTCACCCTATGAACGACGTACGTCTGCTCGACCTGAACATCTGGAACGTGAACGAACCGTGGATAGCGCGGCGCGAGCGGATCGTCGAGCTGATCGGCGCGGCGGCGCCCGACGTGGTGGCGCTGCAGGAGGTGCGCTACTGCGATTGGACCGCCGATCCCCGTCACCAGGCGGACCAGATCGCGGACGCGCTGCCCGGCTACCGGTCGGTCTGGCAGCCCGCGCACTACTGGCAGCCCGGGCATGCGCACAACGAAGGCCTGATCGAGTGGGAGGGGCTGGCGATCCTGAGCGCGCACCCGATCGTCGATCAGGCGCTGCTCCGCCTCTCGCGCGACGACAACGACGATCGAGACAGCTTTCAGCGCCTGGTGCTCGGCGCGCAGGTGCGCGCACCCGCCGGTCCCACCTGGGTGTTCAACACGCACTACCCCCTCAGCGCCGCCGCACGAACGCGCGTCGCGGCAGAGACGCTCGCCTTTGTCGAGAGGGTCGCTGGGGGACGGGCCTACGCCCTGACCGGCGATCTGAACGCAGAGCCGGAGGAACCCCCGATCCGTCACCTCCTGGGAGGGCTTACCGATGCGTGGACGGCACGTCACCCCGGGGAGCTGGGCTACACCTACCCGGCGTGGGGTCCCTTCAAGCGGATCGATTACGTGCTCGTCCCGTCCCAGGTCCAGGTGTGCGAGATAGAGATCCTGGGCGCCGTCCCGAACCGCGAGACGGTCTCGCCGTCCGATCACTGCGCGATCCTCGCGACGCTGGCAATCCCGGGTTCCTGACGTGCGCACCTGCCTGGCGATCGGGGGCGCAGAGACTGCGCTCGAGGATGCGGTCGATGCGGCGGCGAGGGGCGGTTTCCGGTGCCTGGATCTGCACGTCTCGGCGCTGGAAGCGTACCTGTCCGGCTATCCGGTCGCCGTCCTCGGCGCCCTGCTCGCCCAACGTGGCGTGCACGTCGGCGTGGTCAGCGGGCTGACCCTACCCCCACTGGCGCGGGGAGAGGACCGGGTCCTGGCGGATGCGCAGCTCCTCGAGCTGTGCGCGCATCTGGACGCGCTGGGCGGGGGCATCGTCGCGCTCCGGCACGCGCTGCCGCCCGATGCACGCCGCGGATCGGGGGACATGGGCGCCGTGCACGTGCTCCGGTCGCTTGCCGACCTGGTCGCGCCGTTCGACGTGCGGCTCGCAGTGGAGGTCTCGGCTGCCGGGAATGCAGCCACCGACCTCGAGCGCGCTGACGAGATCGTGACGCGCGCGCGCCGGGCGTGGGTTGGCCTGGCGCTCGACCTGCGCACTGCGCCGGCGCGCCCCGCGAACCTGGACCTTCCCCAGCATGCAGCGCGGGTACACCTCGTGCGCCTGGGGACGCTCCCCGCTGCGACCGACCGGGGCGCGGAGGGACGTCGCGCTGCGCTGCGCGCGCTGTGTGCGGCGTTGATCGAGGCCCAGTTCCACGGGGTTTGGGCCATCGACGTGCCCAGCGGCGACGCGTCCCTCGCCGCTGGCGCGCGCGCGGCGTTCGAGGCAGCCCAGGCCCTGTTCGCCTCCCTGGCAAGCAAGGAGCGGTGAGAGGCAAGGGCCTCTCACCGCTCCTTCCCACGCCGCATCGCCTTAGCGAGAGAGCTTGCCTTCGCTCCCGGAGGTGAGCGCCGATGCCGGCATCAAGCCGCTCTGCGCCATCCAGTTGCGCATGTCGGGGTCATCGGGGACCTCGTCCGTCAGCCACTGCATGTGGCTCTCGAACGAGGTGAGGACCGCATCGGCGTCAAAGTGTAGGTCCACGCGCCCGATGAACTCGCCACGGCTCCCCGCCGAGACGATCAAGGGTCCGGCAGCCGTAAGCGGCGGATCGTAGACCTCTTTGTCGAGCCCCGAGACGACGACGTCGATCTCGGGCACGAGCTGGTCCAGGTTCATGTCATACACCATCCCGAGGTGCGAGACCACGACCAGCACGTCGATCTGGTCGGCGATCGTCGTCGAGAGCGCGACCAGCGTCTCCACGGGCTCCGTGATCAGCACCTCGCCCTGCGTCACCTGCTGCGTGACCTTGGGATCGGTCAGGCCGATCAGGCCAATCCGCCGTCCGGCGCGCTCTAGGATCACGTATCCCCGGTCAAAGACATCCTTCGTCTGCGGGTCGAGCGTGTTCGCAGAGAGCACGGCGTACTCGGCGACCTGGATCTGCTCGCGCAGCACGTCGAGCCCCATCCGAAAGTCCATGCCGCCCAGGTTGATGGCGTCATACCCCATCTGGTTGTAGGCGTCGGCGAGCGCCAGGCCCTGTTCGCGGTTACCCACGTGCTGCAGGCTGAGCAGGCTATCGCCCGCATCGACGACGATCACATTCTCCGCCTCAGCGCGCACTGCGGCAGTGTAGGCGGCGCGCCGGGCGAGCCCGCCCGCCGATGGATCGCACGCACACGGCTCCGTATAGCCCCATCCATCGTTGGTATAGAGCAGGGTCAAGTCAAAAGGCGCCGGCACCGGCGTCGCTGTTGGCTCTGGGGTCGCAGTAGGCCCCCCCGCCGTGCAGGCGGCAAGGACGAAGACGACCCCGACAATCCCAGACAGAATCCACTTACGTGACATCTACGTTCACCTGTTTCTGCGCTAGTAGGAACGCGCAGTCATTCCCCGGGACCGGAGAGCCGCAGCGAGCGGCACGCCTTCGCTCCCCATGGAATGGCTGCGCATTCCCCCTCTTGACGGGACGGCCCTACGGCGACCGCCGCCCCTGATCGCGCCCACCTACATCTGGGCGAGGATATCCGACTTTTTCTGGTCGTACTCGTCCTGCGAGATCAGCCCCGCATCGAGCATCTTTTTCAGCTGCTGCAGCTTGGCGACGGGATCCGCGCCCTGCGCAGCGGGCTGCTGCGTGCCGCTCTGGAAGGCCTGCGTCATCATCTGCCCCAAGCCCAAGCCCGCGCCCACGCCCACGCCTGCGCCCGCCAGGTTGCCGCCCGGCGCATTCGCCGCGTCGCGCATCGCGTCCGCCGCCTGGAGCTGCATGTAGGTCTGCATGTCGATCAGGCCCATGTCGCGCAACTCCTGCGCGCTCTTGGCAGAGGGCGTGATCTCGGCGACCTTGAAATCGACCAGCACCAGGCCCACCGCCGCAAAATCGTCCTGCGTCTTGGAGACCATCAGCTCGCTGATGTCTGCCGTCAGGCCTTGAATGTCGAAAGCCGACTTTTTCACGGTGCCGATCACGTCGCGGAACTGGGTGAGCACCGCGGTGCGCAGCCAGTCCTGGATGTCGTCGCGCGAATAGCTTCCCCGGCGCCCGACGATCTCGTTGATAAACAGCTGCGCGTTCGAGATCTTCATCTTGAAGCTGCCGTACGCCTTGAGCAGGGAAGCCCCTAACCCTACGCCGGGATGCAGGACCGGGATCGGGTTCGGCGTCCCCCAGCCCATGTCCGGGAACACGCGCGTGTTGCAAAAGTACACTTCGGCGGTAAAGGGCGTACGGTTGCCGAACGCCTTGCCGATCAGGTTGACCAGCAGGGGGATGTTAGCTGTCGTGATCGTGTGACGCCCGGGGCCAAAGGTGTCGAGTGCCTTGCCGTCGCGCACAAACACCGCTTCCTGCCCAGGCCCGACGATCACCTGCGATCCGATCCGAAAGTCGCCCGCTCCGTGCTCCGGGAACCGTCGCACCAGTTCATCCGGCCCCATGTTGGGTACGTCAATCACGTCGAAAATGCGCGCCATGTCTGTCCTCCTTGAGCCCCTCGCCGTTACGCCATACCGGTGAGGACGTCTCTGCGTCGATTGTACAGGTCCTGCAGCTGCGTGATGGTCTCTGTCAGGTCGCGGATCGCGCCTGTCAGCCCTTCCCCTTCGTCTGCCGCAGTTTGCAGCGAGTCGATGCACGCCGAGATAGCATCCGCTTGTTCCAGCAGGCTATTGTCGAACTCGTAGAGCGCGTCGAGCTGCTCTTCCTTGACCTTGACCGCATCAAACAGACCCGCATACCCGTACGCGGCAGTGTGTACGGTGTCGGCTAGCGTCTGGAGACGACGCCGCGCCGTGCCGATCCGCTCGACATACTCGAGATACTCGAGGCCAAGGGTGGACTGGATGTCCTCGACGCGTCGCCGCTGCTCAGACAGGGCGCGGTAGATGGTATCGCGCAGCAGCTTGTCTGCCTCGCGGCGCATCTCTTTCTGCTTGTAGCCGCTGTAGCCCGGGATCTTGGCGACGAGCTTTTCAAAACCGCTTAGGCCTCCGGCTACGACTTCTCGCATATCCATCGTGCGTTCCTCCTCGTGATCCACGTTGGAGATAACTTGCCGCGCACTGCACAGTGCTGCGCGCGCCGCCTGCGTACTCTAGGGTATTATAGCCGATCTGGCGGGCAAAAGCAAAGGTTCCAGCGCGTTGCGCGTTCGGATGCGGTCCAGTCGCGGGGTCAGGCATCTTGTCCAGCACGAGACCGGACCAGCGCATAGGCGGC
>JAFGIE010000255.1 GCA_016929775.1 Anaerolineae bacterium | reverse complement strand
GGATTCTCTGGCATCGGTCTCCTCCTTGTGAGCTTGTTTGGAGGGTATTCTACCAGAGGTCGACTTTTAATGCGATTGCCCTCACACCAAGATCCCACTTGTGTTTCCCGTTCGATATGATACAATAGACTCGACCCGGTCCGGGATCGCACGCCCGACGATCCGACGATCCGCCGGTCCGTGCCCGACAACCGCCCGCGGCGGAGGATGCCATACGAGGAGAGGAACCTATGACCGACCGAGGAGACTGGGCAGCGACGCTGCCCGGCATCGACCCGGATCAGCCGCTTGACTTTATCCGCGAGGCTGTGCTCGAGGACATCCGCAGCGCACGCTTCGGGGGACGCGTCCGCACCCGGTTCCCGCCCGAACCGAACGGCTACCTGCACATCGGCCATGCCAAGGCGATCTGCATCGACTTTGGCGTCGCCGCGGATTTCGGCGGCGAGTGCAACCTGCGCTACGACGACACCAACCCGGTCAAAGAGGACGTCGAGTACGTCGAGTCCATCAAGGAAGACATCCGCTGGCTGGGCTGGGAGTGGGGCAATCGCGAGTTCTATGCCTCCGACTATTACGAGCAGCTCTACCAGTTCGCGCTCGACCTGATCCGCAAGGGCAAGGCCTACGTCTGTGACCTCAGCGCCGACGAGGTCCGCGAATACCGCGGCACGCTCACCGAGCCGGGGCGCGACAGTCCCTACCGCAACCGCTCGGTCGAGGAAAACCTGGACCTCTTTCAGCGCATGCGCGCCGGCGAGTTCCCCGACGGCACGCGCACCCTGCGCGCCAAGATCGACATGGCCTCGCCCAACATCAACATGCGCGACCCGGTCATGTACCGGATCAAGCACGAGACCCACCACCGCACCGGCGACGCGTGGCCGATCTATCCCATGTACGACTTTGCGCACGGGCAGAGCGACTCGATCGAGGGCATCACCCACTCGCTGTGCGACCTGGGCTACGAGGATCACCGCCCCCTGTACGACTGGTTCCTCGACGCACTGGGCATCTATCACCCGCGCCAGATCGAGTTCGCGCGCCTCAACCTGAGCTACACCGTCCTCAGCAAGCGCTACCTCAAGCGCCTCGTCGACGAGGGCCATGTCGCCGGTTGGGACGACCCCCGCATGCCGACCCTGGCGGGCATGCGCCGCCGAGGCTTCCCGGCTGAGGCGATCCGCGCCTTCATCGACCAGGTCGGCGTCGCCAAGAGCAACAGCATCGTCGACGTCGAGATGCTCGACCACTTTGTGCGGCAGGACCTCAACCTGACCGCCCCGCGCGTCATGGGCATCCTCGACCCGCTCAAGGTCGTGCTCGTCAACTATCCCGAGGGGCAGACGGAGGAGCTCGAGGCGATCAACAACCCCGAGGACGAGCGCGCCGGCTCGCGCATGGTCCCCTTTTCGCGCGAGCTCTACATCGAGCGCGCCGACTTCTTGGAGGACCCGCCGCGCAAGTTCTGGCGCCTGGCGCCGGGGCGCGAGGTCCGCCTCCGCTACGCCTACTTTATCACCTGCGTCGACGTAATCAAGGACGAGCAGGGCGAGATCGTGGAGCTGCACTGCACCTACGACCCGGCGACGCGCGGCGGCGACGCCCCCGACGGGCGCAAGGTCAAAGCCACACTGCACTGGGTCTCCGCGCCGCACGCCCTGCAGGCTGAGGTGCGCCTCTACGAACGCCTGTTCAACGCCGAGGACCCGATGGATGTGCCCGAGGGCGGCGACTTTGTCGACGGGCTCAACCCAGAGTCCCTGGTCACCACCACCTGCGCGATCGAGCCCACCGTCGCCGGGGCGGCGCCGGGCGCCCGCTACCAGTTCGAACGCCAGGGCTACTTTTGCGTCGACCCCGACAGCAGCGCCGAACGACTCGTGTTCAACCGCATCGTGTCGCTGCGCGACTCGTGGGCCAAGATCCAAGCTGCCATGCAGCAGACAAGCCAGTAACCGGAGCCCGGGCAGGGGGAGTGCCCCGCACGCCCCGCGGGATCGACGACCAGGGCCCCTTGCCAGGGACATCGCGCACGGCATGGCGTGGCAGCGCCGCAGCTGCGCACCGCCGGGCGGGTGCGCGATCCCAATCGCAACAGGCAGGCAGATATGGCTTCCCTCGTACAAAAGTTCCGCACGCTGATCTCGGCGAACCTCCATTACCTGGTCGACCAGGCGCTCCAGAGCCAGTCGCTGTCGGTGATCGACGTCTACATCCGCAAGATGACGGAGCAGATGCGCGAACTGCACGCGGCGATCGAGACGGTGGCGGGCAACATCAAGACCGTGCAGCGCCGCCACGCCGAGCTGGGCGAGAAGGCCCGGCAGCTGGACGAGGCGGTGGACGGCTTCCTGGTCAAGGGGCAGGATGCGCAGGCCCTGGCGGCGCAGAGCCGCCTGAACGCGCTGCGCGAGATGATGGAGACCTATCGCCGCGAGTGGCAGCGCCTGACGGACGGGTTCAAGACGCTCGACGACGTGTACGTCAAGCTGGAGGGCCGCTTTCTCATGGTCAAGCAGGAGCGGGAGGAACTGGGGCACCTGCTCGAGCTTGCCAAGAGCCGGGAGAGCCTGAGCCGGACGATCCGCACCCTCGACGATCTGACCGGCGAGGGAGACGCCGATGTGGCGCGCGTCGCCGAGGGGATCCGCCAGCGCCTCGACGAGGCGGAGGCCCACAACGAGGTGCTGCTCGGCAGCCTGGACCGGCAGATGGAGGAGGCGCTGTCGAGCGTCGAGATCGAGTCGCAGTTGGAGGAGCGGCGCCGGCGCCTGGGGATCGAGTAGGGCCAAGGGTATTTGACGCAGAAGGGAACAGGCAATGACGGAGCAGTGGGGACGCGTGCCGTTTGGGGACGGGATCCGGTTGGCGGACGTTGACGCCGACGACACGGGACCGTTCGCGCACAAGCGAGAGGCCAAGGCGCAGCTCAAGGCCAACGTGAAGCGGATGAACGAACTGCAGGAGCTGCTCTACGCCGAAGGCAAGCACGCGCTCCTGATCGTGCTGCAAGCCATGGACGCCGGAGGCAAGGACAGCACGATCCGCCACGTCATGGACGGCTTTAACCCGCAGGGCTGCCACGTAGCGGGGTTCAAGGTCCCGACAGAGCGCGAGCTGGCGCAAGACTTCCTGTGGCGCATCCACCCCCATACCCCACAGCGCGGGCACGTGAGCATTTTCAACCGCTCGCACTATGAGGACGTGCTGGTCGTGCGCGTCGAGCAGCTCGCGCCCGAGGAGGTGTGGCGCGCGCGGTACGAGCACATCAATGCCTTCGAGCGCTTGCTGGCGGACAGCGGGGTGACGATCCTCAAGTTCTACCTCCACATCTCCAAGGACGAGCAGCGCGAGCGCTTTGAGGAGCGGCTGCAGCGCAAGGAAAAGAACTGGAAGTTCAGCCTGGGCGACCTCGAGACCCGGTCCAAGTGGGACGACTATATGAGCGCCTTTGAGGAGGTCTTTGCGCGCTGCAACCACCCCTGGGCGCCCTGGTACGTGGTGCCGGCGAACAAAAAGTGGTACCGCAACTGGGTGGTGTCGAGCGTGATCGTCGACGCGCTGGAACGGATGAAGATGCGTTATCCGCCCGCCCCCGAGGGGCTCGAGGACGTGGTGATCGAGTGAGGAAGCTGCTTCCTCACTTCCAGTAGTCGACGATGTACGCCGCGGACTCGGGGCGGGTGTTGCCGCGCCCGATGAAGCAGTGGTACTTGTACTGCCGGGCCAGGGTCAGCGCCGCCTGGGCATCCTGCTCGTCATCGAGGATCAGGATGCGCGTTCGCCCGTCGGTGAGCAACCAGCCGGTCTTGCCCTCGTCCACGATGCGCAGCGCGTCGGGGTCATAGGGCAGGCAGTCCTCGTCCGGGATGGTCGTCCTGATCCCCGAATCGCCCTGCCAGTAGTCGACGATATAGTCCAGGCGGTTGGGACGCGTGTTGCCGCGCCCGATGAAGCAGTGCTCGGTGTGCCGCTGGGCGAGGGCGAGCGCGTCGTGGGCGTCGTTCTTGTTGTCGAGGAGGAGCATCTGGTGCCCCTTGTCCCCCACGAGGTACCAGCCGTTTTCTCCGCCGTCCTTGATGTCGAGCAGCTTGTAGTCGTAGGGCAGGCAGTCCTCGCGCGCGATGGCAGGCGTGACGGTCGGGGTGGGCCTATGAGTGGGCGTGACGGGCGTACCGGTCGGTGCGACGGGGCCGGGCGTGGTGGTGCGCGTCGGGGTGGGCATGCGCGTCGGGGTGGGCGTCGGGTGGCCCTCGATCAGGGTCACGCCGCTCCGGCTGCGCGTGACGGTCTTACCCTCTGCGTCGCGGCTGACGATCTGAGCCGTGACCTTGAGCTCGTAGACCTCGCGCGGGATGGGCGAGGCGAGGGCAAAACCGCACTCGACCACGCCCTCCACGCCTGGACCCATGTCGCCGAGCGTCCAGCGCAGCTCGCGTTGGCCTGTGTCGACCCGGTCGGGCCGCGGCGAGGCCTCTCCTTCGTAGTCGAGGTAGCGGTCGTAGGAGAGGGTCAGGACTGCATCGCGAAAGGTGCCCTCCTGGCTGCTGTTGCGAAAGCGCACCGTATAGACGACCGGCCCCCCCTCGCGGGCGACCGTGGGGGCGCCGGCGATCGACGTGATGCCCGGCGCAGCCACCATGCACGCCGTGAGGACCAGCGCCGCGAGGATGATCCAGGCACATGACGCGATTCTACTGCCCACCGCTACCCTCCTCTCCCACTACTGCCGCGCACACGGACCGGTAGGGCGCTCCGGCGACAAACTGCGCCCACTCGTCCTCTGTTATCGAGCGGTTGGCGATCTGGCAGGCGCGATCGACCCACGTCTCGAGGTGCAGGTCCCAGATCGTCACGATGCCCGCATCGTCCCGGACGACGAGTTGCTCGCCGTCCCCGCGAAAGCCGAGATCAGCGATCCCGGCGCCCTGCGTGGCGAGGGCGAGGCAGGCGGGCCGCTGCCCGCCTCCCGCGCAGAGCAAGAGGGCGCCGCTGGCATAGCCCACGGCGAGTTGGCTGCCGTCGAGGCTGAACACCAGCCTAAGCACGCTGCTGGCCCGATCGCCGGTCGGCTGCACCGCTGTCGCCTCTGTTTCGAGATCCCAGACATACAGCTCCCCGCCCTGCCCGCCGATGGCGAGGACCTGGCTGAGCGGGTCAAAAGCGAGAGCCGAGACGGGGATCGGGATCTCTCGGTTGCCTTGGCCGGAGGCGAGGGCCGAGACGGTCGTCTTGAGCTGTATCTCGTGGGTCTGCGTCCCGCTCGACAGCTCGCGCACGGTCACCGTTCCCCCGGCGTATCCCGTGGCCCACAGCCTGCCATCGGGGCTGAACGCAGTGACGTTGACCTGCTCTGGGGAGCTGTGGGGGTCATAGACCACCGCCCTGCGTTCTCCAGTGTCGAGATGCCACAAAGTCACCCTGCCATCCTCTTCAGCCATGGCGAGCTGCTCGGCGGTGACGTTGAAGGCCATGCAGACAACAGGCGTCCCTGGGTCAAGCTCCTTGTACACCTCGCCGCGCCGGTCCCAAACCAAGATCCTGCCGTCGTCGCGCAGCCCGGCGATCCATGTCCCGCCGGGGTCGAACGCCAGATAGATCAGCGGCTGTTCGCCGGCGCGGAGGAACTCGATCCGGCGATCGTCCTCCAGGTCACACAGTTCAAAGGAAGCATCGCCTGCCGCGCTGGAGGCGAGGGCCAGCGTCTTGCCGTCCGGGCTGAGGGCTATGCTGTCGGCCCGCCTTCCGGGCTCGAGCAGGGCGCGGCTCAGGCTCCCTGCCTGCGGGCCGGTAGACCAGAGGGAGACGCCGCCGTCGCCTGCCCCAGAAGCCAGGTTTGTGCCGTCTGGGCTGAAGGCCAGGGCACGCACGGGAGCGGTGTGAGCCGCCAGCTCGCGCATGGTCCCTCGTGGATCGTAGAGCGGCCAAAGGGTCACGGTGCCCAGGGCATCGCCCGAGGCGAGCGTCTGCCCATCGGGACTGAAGGTCAGGGCGAGCACACCGCTGGGGAGGAGGAGGGATTTGCGCGCGTACAGGCCCGCGGGGACCCCGGGGATGCCCATCACGTTGGCGGGAGCCCAGAGGTTGAGCGAGCCGTCAGCGGTGCCGATGGCCAGGATCTGCCCATCGGGGCTGAAGGCGAGGCTGTACACCCAAGTCTCGACGCCCTTGACCTCGGATTGCCTGCCCGTGCCCCGATCCACGAACACCAGGTCGCGCGGTCTGCCAGTGTGCAGATCCCAGAGAAAGACGGCGCCATCGCCGCCGCCGGAGGCGAGCGTCCGCCCGTCCGGGCTGAAGGCCAGGTTGGAGACAGTGTCCTGGTGACCGGTGAGCGTCCGCGTCGGCCGCATGGCGGCAAGCTCCCAGAGGCGGATGCTGTGGTCCCGGTAGCCGACGGCGAGCTGACTGCCGCCGGGGCTGAAGGCGAGGCCGGTTATCCTGACCTCGCCCGTGATGGTCGTGCTGGTGGGCGGGGTCGCGTGCAGGTCCCACAGGGAGAGGGTCCCGTTGGTGTCGCCCAGGGCCAGGATCGCGCCGTCGGCGCTCAGGGCGGCGACGTCATAGGGACTGCCGGACAGGGGATCGAGGTTCCTGTCGTCCTGGTAGTTGCCCGTGTCCCAGCGGACGACAGCGCCGCCCTGGCTCCCCGAGACGAGGGTCTGCCCATCAGGGGCAAAGGCCAGGCTCACGACCGGGTCGTAGGTGACGTGCCCCCAGAGGTAGGCCTCACGGTGGGAGCTGCGCGCCAGGGCGGCGAGTAGGCTGCCGCGCGCGGGTACCGTGTCCGCGCGCTGCGCGCCAGCCACGCTGAGAAGGAGGGCGAGGTCTGGCCGCTCTTCGAGCGTGATCTGGGCCTGCGCGGCGAGCTGACTGGAGAGGGCAAGGTCGGCATTGTGCACGGCGACCTTGCGCTGCCAGAGGGCCACGCCGATGGCGATGAGGGCGAGAGCGAGCCCTGAGGCGAGGGCGACCACAGCCCAGCGGAGGCGGCCGGCGGCGCGGGCTTGCGCGCGCGCCCGTCCCGCCTCTGCCTCTCGGCGGGCCTCGGCCTCGGCGGCGAGTTTGCGGTCCATTTCGGCCTGGCGTTCCAGTGCTGCCATGCGCTCCGCCGCCTCGCGATCGCGAAGGATGATGGCAGCCTCGATGTAGCGCTCCTCGAGGGCACTGATCTCGCCGCGATGGCTGTCGCGCCACTGGATCGCCTCTTTGAGATCGATGCCGCGGGGGAGGAGTTCGTCGGGTTCTCCGGTTTGCTCCCAGCGCCGGGCGTTGGGCAGCCACCTCGTCTCCGCCTCGAGCCACTCGCGGTTGGTGGGGACGATCACGTCGATGAAGCGGTCGTGGGTCAGCTCGTACCATATCCCGCCGGCGCGCGTCTCGGCCCGGACCAGGAACTTGCGCTCCAGGAGCAGGACGACCGGGTTGGGCAGGCCCCCGGTGTCGTGCTCGCCCTGCTGGACAAAGCCGCGCGTGCCGGTTTCGGTGATCAATCTGGTCGAGAACCATACGCGGATCTCGCGCTCGGAGACGGGGACCGGCGGATCGCGCAGGACGGCGGCGATCGCATCTTCGTAGTAGCGCTGCAGGGCGCGGCTGACAAAGAGAGAGAGGTCCTTCCCTCCCGCGAGGTGGGCCAGGTCAGCGCGCGTGATCGTCGCTTTGGGGCTGCTGCGCAACTCCCCCCACATCTGCTGACAGACAATCTGGAGCTGGACGGGCTCGACGTACTCGCCGCGCCCGGTTCGGCTCTCGCCAGGTTGGTCGGTGGCGACGCGCACCTGGCAGAGGTTTTCGACCAGCTCCTCGGCTACGCCGGGATCGAAGGGCCGGCGCTGGGCTGGGGGGAGCCACTCGGCGACGGGGCGCTGGATGGCTTGCAGGGCCGCATTGGCGTCCATGCGCTGCATGGAGTAGCGGGCGCGCAGGCGGTCGGGGAACAGGTCGAGGTAGGGATCGAGGCGCGCCAAATAGTCCTCGCGCATGGCCAAGAGGATCCACAGGTAGGGGTCGTCCTCCTGGGCCTGGCGCAGCGCCCGCAGAAAGCCATCGCGCTGCGCCCACGCCTGGGGGTTGGTAAAGATCTCTTCGAACTGGTCGATCACCAGGAAGCGCGGCTGGAGGGGCGGGGGCGGGGACGCCTCGTCTATGGATGGGGCCTGCACCGTTCCGGCGAGGGCAAAGCGCGGCTCCTGCTCGCCGCCGGGGAGCGGGACCATGCTGAGCAAGAAATCGCTGAGCGAGCTGTCGAGGTAGGCTGCCTGCACGGGGAGGACCTCGCCGTCGGGTGCACCGTCAATCGCCATGGAGACCAGGCTCTGCTTGACGTTGTAGGCAAAGAGATCGAACGCTTCCCGCGCCGCGGCGGCGGCGGGGCGGCCCACGCCGCTGACGCGGGCGGGGGGCAGGATCTCGTAACCGCGCTCCTGGAGGGCCGGGATCAAGCGCGCGTTGATCAGCGAGCTCTTGCCCGCCCCCGAGGCGGCGTAAAAGAGGACGGTGCGCTGCGAGAGGACGAGGGCGAGCAGCTCGTCCGATTCGCGCTCGCGCCCGTAAAAGCGGTCGCGGTCGCGACGCGTGAATGGCTTCGGTCCGATATAAGGATTCACGCCAAGCTCGGTCATCGCTGCCCCCGTCGCCACTGCTCCCACCGGCCAAGTAGGTCGGCGGTAAAGGTGTACGCGTCGCTCCACTCGACGGCAAAGTTGAGCCCGTCAAAGTACTTTCTCAGGTAGTCCTCGGCGTCCTGCTCAGCCTGGGCGCGGTTCTCGATGCCGACGCGGACGCACGGCTCGAGCTGGATCGCCACGGAGGCGGGACGCTCGGCGATGTTGACGCAGCCGGTGAGGACGCCGCGAAAGAGAATGCGAAAGTCCCAGTCTTGCGGGCGGTAGCCGATCAGGATCAGCGAGCAGACCGCTAGGCGCGCCTGGAGGTAGCTGGGAAAGACCTGCTTGGGCTCGCGGCGGGCCACCTTGAGCAGGAAGTCGAGGTAATCGTCCTCGCTGAGGACAATCGAATCGGGGTCCTCCTCAAATCCGTAAAGGTGGTAGACCACGGGATGGTCGGCGTCGGGGACGTAGCCCTCCCCGGGCAGGCGGGTGTGGATGGTCTGTTTGTCGAGGCTCCACGAGAAGGCATCGGTGCGCGGTTCGCGGCCCACGGCGGCGAGCGCGCGCTCCAAGAAGTCATAGTAGCTGGTGGTGACATAGACGGGCAGATGCAGCTGCGCCAGGAGCTCGAGCGGGCTCTGCTTGCCGGGCGGGACGCGGGGGTAGCCCAGAGCCGTAGCGAGGTCGGAGAAGGTCGTGGCGGGCTGATCTACCCGGGCGCGCAGGGTGGGCACGACGGGGGCGGTCTCGGGATCCACTTCAGCGTCGTCAAGGAGGTACTCTTTGAGGAAGCTCAGGTACACGCGCTTGGCGAGACCCCGGTCAGGCTTTTCGGCATACGAGTAGGACATAAACTGGGCTACGCGGGCCAGGCTGCTCGTGTCAGCAAAGGGATAGCGAAGACCATCCGCCAGTACATGCGCCAGCGCCTCGTCCACGGTGGGGCGCGGCGGTGCCGCGACCTCACCTCCCGGCGGAGCCGGTCCTGCGTCGCTCCGGTCAGTACTTGCCCTCCCTAAGGCTAGCAGGCTCTCTGTCGCAGGGGCGAAACCATGGTCTCCCTCCTGGGCTGCCCCTGCCTCGGCGGGTGCCCCATCCGTGCAAGTCAGGGCGGGAAAGACCATGTCGTTGAGCACGCTGTTGCCGACGATGGGCAAGATATCGCCTGCCTGGATGCGAGAACGGAGCGTTTCCCAGACATTGCAGGGGCGCGCCAAGGCGCCTTGTCGCCGCGTTTCCCTGATCGACTGCTTCCGTGGGGCTATGGTCGTCATCGGTCCTTCCTCTCAGTCGGCCTGGTGTTCTTGGAGCACGATCCGGAATCCGGCGCCGGGGAACATCGTATCATCGGGCGCGCGCCCGGCGCGCGCGCTACAGCGCAGCCCGGCGGGATCGTCCCACGCCGATCCCCCACGGCAGACGCGATAGAGGTAGGGATTCGCGGCGGGGTCATTGCGCCCGTCATCGGCCCAGCGATAGGCATAGGGCGGGTCGGGACGGAGCATGCTCGCGCCCCACAGAGAGCATGTCCACTCGCTCACGTTGCCTGCCATGTCGTAGCAGCCATAGACGCTCTGCGGGGCACAGCTGTCGACGGGAGCGGTGTCCGGCGCGCCGTGGTGGCAGCGGTTCGCATCCCACGCTTCGCCCCAGGGGTAGGCGCGCCCATCGGTGCCGCGCGCGGCCTTTTCCCACTGCGCCTCGTTGGGCAAGGCGTAGGCGCGTCCCGTCTGGTCTCGCAGCCAGGCACAGTAGGCGTGCGCGTCCTCCAGGGCGACGCCCATCACCGGGTGCTGGCCCCGTCCCGGGGGCGGGACTTTGCCCTGCCAGCCCATGTGGGGGTGGACGGAATGCCCGGTGGCGCGCACAAAGGCCGCGTACTGGTCGTTGGTCACCGGATAGACGCCGATCCGGTAGGCGGGGAGGTCCACGATATGGAGCGGCGTCTCGTGCGCCGGGATGCCAGGACCGGGGGCGCTGCCCATGCAAAAGGGGCCGGCGGGGACGAGGACGGTCTCGGGCTCAAAGCGCAGGCGGTCGAACGACCTGGGGAGTCGAAAGAGACGATTCTCCTGGCAGCGGCTCATGAGGACCGGTGTGGCCCACTCGGCGTCCTGGCGCAGGGCGGCGACCGCGATGCGCGCCCGGTTCAGGGCGACGTCGATGGCGCCGCTGTCGGCGAGGGCCCGGTAGAAGGTCTGGGCGAGGGCGATCGCCGACACGTCGCCCACCGGGGCGCGCATGGCGATCACGGCAGGGATGCCCTGGCGCACCAGGCGCTGCGCCACGCCGGCATAGATGTCGTCTGCTGCGCCCTGTGCGCCCTGACAGGCGTTGAGAAAGGCGAGGCGGAATGGGGCATGGTCGTGCAGCAGCATGCCCAACGTGTCCGCGGGCACGCAATCGGCCTCGCTCGCCTGGCCTTCGAATGCCAGGATGCCCTGGTCCGTCGCCGGGTCGTAGCGCCCGTGCCCGATAAAGTGCAGGACGTGCACGGTGTGGGCATGGAGGTGTGCGCCCAAGGTGGGCAGGGTAGGCGGGTCCAGGCGGTGCAGGGCGATCTGCCCGCTGGCTTGCAGGGGGCGCAGGCTGCGCTGCAGGCCCCACCACTCGCGCTCGACGCGCAGGCTGGGCAGGTCACGCGGATCGGAGACCACGGCGAGGAGGTGCAGCGGCGGCGGCACGTCGAGCGGCACGACCGGCTCGCTGACCGGCAGGTAGCGGACCAGTGGCGTGCGCTCCGAGAGGACGAGGAAGCGGTCGAGCGCAGGGACGTAGAGCAGCTCCCAGGGCAGCGCGGCGAGCTCGGGCACGTCGTGCGCCAGGCGCAGGCGGACGCGCAAGCCGTGCCCCCGCGCGCGCGCGAGGTCGAGGCTGCGCCGAAAGCAGACATCGACCTCGCCGCCAAAGGCGGCGCCATAGAGCGCGGCGCCGAGGTCAGGCGGGTCGCGCGCCGCGACGAGGAGCGGCGCAAAGGTGGTCGAGGCGGGACCGGCAGGCGACTCGACGACGTGGGACTGGTAGCCGTCCGGACCGCGGTCGACCAGCAGGTCAAAGTTCTCATAGCCGGCGTCGGCCATCGGGATCGCTCCCCTACCGCACCGTACCAGAGGTAGACGTAGGGCGCCCGCAAGCGGGGAGGAGGGCGGCGTGGGTGGAATGAGTGGCCCTGCGTACGACGATCCAGGTTGATGTTATTGTACCACATACACGAAAGAAGTTCAATGGGT
>JAFGIE010000254.1 GCA_016929775.1 Anaerolineae bacterium | reverse complement strand
TGGCCAAACATTTGTTCTATGTCGAAAGCAGGCTAAGGAGGATCGACTCGTGTCCCAGACGCCCCCTTGCCCCTACTGCGGCGCGTCGTCCTTTCGGTTCCGCGACGAGCGCTGGTTGGTGTGCACGGCTTGCGAACGCGAGTTTGACCTACAGCGCGATCTCTGCCGGCGTTGTGGTTGGATCAACCAGGCGGAAGCAAGGTACTGCACGCACTGCGATGCCCCGCTGCCGCGCGATCCCGTCGACAGGCTGATCGCGGAGCGGAGCAAGGACCAGCGCGCCTGGCGCCGGCTGTATGGCGAGCTGGGCCTACAGGGGAAGCAGGGGGACATCCACGCCTCAAAGGAGCGCATGCAGGCCTTCTTGGCTGAGGACCGGGCCCGCCGCGAGGCGCAGGCGCACGCCCGTGCGGCGCAGCGCGTCCGCGAGCAACGCACGCTGATCGTCGCGGGCGTGATCGCCGCCATCCTGATCGCACTGCTCCTGGCGCTCGCGCTGCTGGGCCCGCTCAGCGATCTGCTGAGCCCTGTGTCGGCGCTCCCTCGCGCAGCGCTGCCAGGAGAATGGGACGTACTCGGGGGGATATGCGATACGTGTCGAACTGCGCTGGGGTGATCCACGCCGCGCCAGCTAGCTCGTCGTTCGGCGCCAGCTCACCCGATAGATAGCGCGCCGCATAGTCAATGATCGCATAGTGATAGCGCACCGCGCCATCCGCGTCGCGCACGATATTGTCGATCACGCCGACCACCGCGCCGACCTCGACCGCGATGCCGCACTCTTCGCGCACCTCGCGCGCCGCCGCCTGAGCCATCTCTTCCCCGAGATCGACGACGCCGCCGGGCACCGTCCAGACCCCGCGGCTGGGCTCTCGGGCGCGCTGCACGACCAGGACCTGTTCGCCCCGGCACACAGCAGCCCCAACCGCCACGATCGGGCGGTCGGGATAGGTCCTGCTCACGCCGGCGTCCCTTCTGGCGATCTCTCGGCGGTCGACCCCGCCACGCTCTCTGCCTTTCTGCGCACCCGGATCGCGCCGGGCAGATCTGCGATCCGGGCCAACACACCGCTGAACTGCAGCCAGCTCTCTACGTCGACGCAGATCGTGATCCGGGCGTTCTCGGCGCGCTTGACCTGGATGTCCACGTCCGCGACGTTCAGCCCGTGCTCGGAGAGGATGTTCCAGACGTCGCGCAAGAAAAAGGGGCGGTCATATGCCAGGATCTCCATGCAGGCTTGGTAGGTCTCACAGACGCGCCCCCACTTGAGGGCAATGAAGCGATGCGGATCCTGGGTCACCTTTTCCAGAAAGATCGGGCAGTTACTGCGGTGGACCTCGACCGTGCTGTCGTCGGGGAGGATGTAGCCCACGATGTCGTCATCAGCCTGCGGGCGACAGCACAGGGCAACGCTCTTGCGGAGACTGCCCGCGCCCATCACCGGGACCGTGCTCTCGTCCCCTTCGCAGATCTGCGGCAGCTGGTCCACGCCGTACACCTCGAGCAGGGCGGAGACGATGCGCTCTATGGACAGTTCGCAGCCCCCGATGTCCCTAAAGAGCGCCTCTGGGTCGGCATAGTTGAAGCGCCGCGCCAGCGCCGCATAGTCACCCACCTGCAGCGCCAGCCGGTCCACGATCTGACCCAGCTGTTCGCGGCCCAATGCCAGCTTGCTCGCGTCAGACCGCCGCCGGAACCAGCGCCGGATCTTGCCCTTGGCGAGAGGGCTCTGCGTGTATGCCAGCACGGGGTCCAACCACTCAAACGCCGGACCGCCGTTCTGTGCGGTCAGGATCTCGACCCGCTCGCCGGTGCGCAGAGGTCGCTTGAGCGAGACCCAGTGCTCGTCGACCAGCGCGCCACGACACTGGTGCCCGACGTCGGTGTGGATGCGGTAGGCAAAGTCGATCGGCGTCGAACCGACCGGCAGCTGGATCACCTTGTTGCGCGGGGTGTAGACATAGATGTCATCGCCCAGCACCTCAGCCTTGAGCGAGGTCAAGAACTCGATCGGGTCGCGCAGTTCGGTCATCGCCTCCGCCCCGAACTCGCGCAGGTCGTCGACCGTGCGCATGAGCTCTGGGCTGGCGCGCGCGAGCTCCCCGCCCCGCATGTAGGCGATGATCCCGAGCTGGGATGTCGTATGCATCCACATCGTCCGGATCTGGAACTTGACGGGCAACTCGCCGATGAAGACCGTGGTGTGCAGCGACTGGTATCCATTGGGCAGCGGCGCCGAGATATAGTCCCGCGTCTCGCTGGCGATCGGCGTCCACTTGGCGTGGATCGCAGCCATCGCCATGTAGCAGGCAGGCACGTCGGGGACGATCAGGTGAAAGCGCAGCAGGGGCGGCACCCGCTTGGGCTTGCCCGGCGCCGGATCGGACGCATCTTGCAGGCGACGGAACATGTCGTAGACCCGGCGCGGGTTGGGGCGGACCGCATCCGGGTCAGCCCGGATCCCCTGGTCGCGCAGGAGGACGTGAACCTGCTCTGCGATCCAATCGACGCGATCCGCGTTATCCTCGTAGCGCTTGGCGATCGATGCCCGCACGCGCTCAAAGAGATCCGGGTTGAGGTAGGCGAACGCCAGGTCCTCGATCTCTTTGCGCAGGAGGGCGATCCCAAGCCGGTCGGCGATCCGCGCATAGACGCTCAGCGCTTCGCCCGCCGAACGCTCCCGACTGGCAGCGTTCTTGCGATGGTGCAGCGTGCGCATATTGTGCAGCCGGTCCGCCAGCTTGATAAAGATCACGCGCAGGTCCTCCGACATCGCCAGGAAGACCTTTTGGATGTTCGCCGCCTCCTGCTCCGAGCGCTGCAGGTTCGAGAGCTTGGATACGCCTTCTACCATGTCGGCGATCCCGGGGCCGAACTCCCTGATCAGAGCTTCGTGCGTTGCCGGGGTATCCTCCAGCACATCGTGCAGCAGGGCTGCCGCCAGGGTCTCGAGGTCGAGCTGCAGGTAGGCGAGGATCAGCGTCACGTGCAGGGGATGGGTGATGTACGGTTCACCCGAATCGCGCAGGGCATCGCCGTGCAGCTCGCGTGCGCGTCGGTAGGCGCGCGCGAGCAAGCTCAGGTCGGCGGGCTCGGGCATGTACGACCGGACCTGGGCCTCCAGGAGCGCATACAGCGCGTCTGGATCGCGCTCCGTGGGGGGATGCATTAGGTCGCCGGTCTGGATCTCTGACATCCTACCCGCGCTTTCCTCTCACTTTCGCACACGGACTGCCCAGCGCCCGCGCAGTTCGCGACAGGCAAGGAGCGCCTGGCAAAGGGACACCCCTCAAGGCTCCGCGGGGCATTGCCCCGCATGCCCGCACCGCGACGCGCCCCCAGAGCGGATACGCAAAACCGGGTTCAGCTAGCAAGAACCCGGCTCGTGCGCAGGATGGCGGCGATCAAGGTCGCTTAAAGAGAGAAAGCGGGCGTCGGGGCGTCTGGTCCGCTCCGGCGTCGTCCTCCGCCGGACTGACGTCCGCTGTGCCCTCTCCCGCAGCGCCTTGTTCCGCCGGACTGATGTCCGCTGCGCCCTCTCCTGCGGTACCTTGCTCCGCCGGGCCTCTGTCATCCCCAGCATCGTCCCAGATCGTGATCTCTGCGTCCGCGAGCTCGTCGCTCTCTGCGTCAGGAAAGAGGTCCGCCAGGCCCTGTACCTCGTCGGGCTGCAGGTCCTCCACGTCCCACTCTGCCTCCGCCGCCAGCTCCAGGGCTTCTTGTTGCAGGTCTGCGTCCAACTCGTCGTCGAACGCGCCTACCGCTGCGGGGAAGGCGGCTCCGCCGGCGACCGCCAGCTCTTGGAAGCCAGGGACTGCCTCAGCCTTGGTCAGCGCCGCTTCCGTCTTCGG
>JAFGIE010000253.1 GCA_016929775.1 Anaerolineae bacterium | reverse complement strand
GGGTCGTGAGGACTTGCGTAGCGGCGTGAATTGGGGTAGAATCCCCTGACCTGAATACGGTCTCCGACCCATTCGGCCTACCGGCGATCGCGCCTACGGCCAATGGGCGATAGGGTTGCGCTGGAAACGGCGCCGCCTCCCGTGCTTGGAAAGGAGACGTCTCGATCGGCATCGCGCCTTTGGCGTGCGACGGCGTCTACGATCCATGACGCCGTCTTTGCGTTCTACGCGCCATCCGCTGGCGCGACGCATCCCGGCGCGTGCGCGAGGTCGGCGGCAGGCGGCGTGCGAGCGCAGTGCAGCCTCTTGTGGTCGCGTACCTGTGCACGTGGTCGGCCCTGCCGCCGCGGATCGAGGACGATGCCTATGACACTGCGAAAAGACGCATCTGGACGCTTGCACATCGACACGCCTCTCATGGCGGAGTCATTGATGGATCGTGCCTTGCTTGAGCGCACGGAAGGGGGGGCGGTTTTTCGCGCTCTGCCTGACCTCTCGGTGGTCAAGTTGGGCGGGCAGAGCATCATCGATCGCGGGCGCGCTGTGCTGCTGCCCTTGATCGACGAGATCGTCGCTGCGCGCGCACACTATCCGTTGTTGGTGATGACTGGCGGGGGGACGCGCAGCCGGCACGCCTACAGCATCGCCCTCGACCTGGACATGCCCACTGGCGTGTTGGCCGCGCTGGGCTCGAGCATCAGCGAGCAGAACGCGCTGATGGTGGCGATCCTGCTCGCCCCCCACGGCGGGATCAAGATCGGGCACGACGACATCGTCAAGCTGCCCGCCTACATGGCCCTAGGTGCGATCCCGGTCATGCACGCCATGCCGCCCTACAGCTGGTGGGAAGAACCGCCGCAGGTCGGGCGCATCCCGCCTCACCGCACCGACAGCGGGGCTTTTCTTACCGCAGAGGCGGTCGGGGCGCGGCGCTGCGTGCTCGTCAAGGACGAACGCGGGCTGTTCACGGCGGATCCCAAGAAGGATCCACGAGCCGCGTTCATCCCCGAGATCGCCGTCGAGGAGCTGCTGGCGATGGACCTCGCAGATCTGCCGGTCGAACGCGCCATGCTCCACGCGCTGGCGCACGCGCGCGCCGTGCGCGAGGTCCTGATCGTCAACGGGCGCGAGCCAGGGAACCTGACCCGGGCGCTGGGCGGCGAGAACGTCGGGACGCGCATCTATCGTAGGGCATCATGAGCGACTGCGCCGCCAAGGGATGGGGTGGGTGTCGCGCCTGCTCGGCGTGCACCGCGATCGGCCATACAAGGACAGAGGGATGATCTATATCGGTTTGGATGACACGGACGTGCTGACGTCGCGTGGGACCGGGCACCTGGCGCGCGCCATCGCGGGGGTCCTGGGGGCGGATTACCGTCTGCACGGCGTGACGCGGCACCAGCTGCTCGTGGCGCCCGGCGTGCCCTACACCAAGAACAACAGCGCTTCGGCGATCCTGCTCGACGCGAACGGCAACGTGGATCTCGCTGCGCTGGCGGCGCGTGTGCGCGCCATGATGCTTGACGACTACTATCAGGGCAGCGATCCGGGGCTGTGTGTCGCCGTCGACCCGCCGCACGAGATCGCAGCCTATGGCGCACGCGTGCAGCGCGCGATCGTCTCCCAGGGCGAGGCGCGTGTCCTCGCGGACCGGCACGAGATCGCGCTGTTTGGCCTGGGGGGCGACGAGAGCGGCGTGATCGGGGCACTGGCGGCGGTTGGACTGGCGGCAAGCGGCGACGATGGGCGATACGTGCTCGTGAACCGCTCGCGAGAGCTGTCGGGCGTGGTGCCGGTGCGCGCCGTTCTCGACGTCGGGATCGATGGTGTGCAAGCCATGGATGGCGAGCCGGTGCACGAGGGGTCGGTCCAGTGCGACCGAGTGCGCCCGGCGCGGCGCGGGGCGCGTCCCGTGCTCGTCGTCAAACGGGAGGGCGAGCACTGGCTGCCGCTCAAGCTGGACTGAGGATGGACCGGCAGGCGCGCGACGGCGATCGGCCCCGGGGCCTCGTCCGCGTCGAGGATCTCGCCTACACCTACCCGCGCAGCGAGTGGGGCGTGCGCCTGGAGGGCCTCTTTGTGGAGCCCGGGGAGGTGGTGCTGGTCACCGGCCCTTCCGGGTGCGGCAAGAGCACGCTGGCGCGCTGCATAGCGGGCCTGATCCCCCACCTCTACCACGGGCGGATGGAGGGTGAGGTGTGGCTCGATGGACTGTCGACGGCGCGCACGCCGCTGTGGCGGCTCAGCGAACGCGCGGGCATGGTCTTCCAGAACCCTGCCTCGCAGATGATCGCCTCCTCGGTGGAGGAAGAGATCGTCTTTGGCCTGGAGAACCTCGGGCTCTCGCGCGCCGACGTGCGCGTGCGGCTCGGCGCGGCGCTGCGCCAGTTCGGACTCGCTCCCCTGCGCGCGCGAGCGACCGGGACGCTCTCGGGCGGCGAGCAGCAAAAGGTTGCCTTGGCGGCGATCGCGGCGCGGCGCCCCCCGATCCTGGTGCTCGACGAACCGCTGTCCATGCTCGACTGTGTCGCGTCCGAGGACCTGGTCGCGCACCTGGGTGTTCTCGCCCGCGCAGGGACTGCGGTCATCGTCTGTGAGCACCGTGTGACGCCGCTGCGCAGCTTGCCCAGCGCGCGCACTCTGTCGCTCGGCTCGTTCGCGGCGGATGCGCGCGCGTGGCAGCTCCCGGCGGAGCCCTTTCCGGGATCGGGCGCAGGGGAGTTCAGTCTGCGCGTCGCGGACCTGGGCGTGCGGCTGGGGGAGCGCACGGTCCTCGACGGGCTCAGCTTTACCGCCGCCGCAGGGCAAGTGATCGCCGTCGTCGGGCGGAACGGGGCGGGCAAGACTACCTTGCTCCGCGCGCTGGTAGGGCTGGTGCCGTACAGGGGTACGATCGCCGCTGGCGAGGGGCGTCCGGACTTTGCGCTGGTCCACCAGAACCCAGACCTGCAGTTGTTCAATGCCACCGTGCGCGAAGAGGTGCTCTACAAGGTGCGTGAGCCCGATATGGACCGCTATCGGTGGCTGGTGCGCGCCCTCGGGCTCGGGGCATACGAGGACACGCCCCCCTTGCTGCTGAGCGAGGGCCAGAAGAAGCGCCTCGGGCTGGCAGTCGCGCTTATGCGCGCGCCGCGCCACGGCGTGCTGCTCGACGAGCCCGCCCTGGGGCAGGATGACGTGCACAAGGACCGGTTGGCGGCGTTGGCGCGTGCGTTGGCTGACAGCGGGCGGCTGGTGATCATGACGACGCACGACCTGTCGCTCGCCGCGCGCGCGGACCGGATGCTGTTGCTGGGCGACGGGCGGATCGCTGCCGATGGCCCGCCTGCTGTCCTGCTGGAGGACCGGGCTGCGTGGTCGCAGATCGGGCTCACTGTGCCCGACTGGGTGCTGGAGGAGCTGTGATGCGGCGCTGGTTGGGGCAGGCACGCCTGTTGGTGCCGGTGCTGGTCGAGCGTTCGCCCTTGCGGCGCGTCGACCCGCGCGCCAAGCTCGCGTTGAGCGTGTGTGTTTCGCTCGCGGTGATGCTGCCAGTGGAGCGGCTCGCGCTCTTTATGGCCCTGTACGTGCTGCTGCTCTGGTCCACGCGGCTTCTCGTCCCGGCGGCGCGGCAGGTGTGGCGCCTGAGGTGGGTGCTGGCGATCCTGTTGGTCGTCGACTGGGTGATCGTGGGTCCTGAGCTTGCGATCGCCGTGGCCCTGCGCGTGATCCTGCTCGCGTGCGTGTTCACGCTCTTTGTGGGCACGACGACGCCGGGCGAGCTCCGCTTGGCCCTGGAGAAGCTGCGCGTGCCCTACCGCTACGCGTTCAGCCTCAGCCTGGCGTTCCAGAGCGTGGGTCTGCTGGGCGATGAGTGGCAGGCGATCCGCGAGGCGCAGGGCGCGCGCGGCGCGCTCCCAGAGGTCCGTGGGCTGCGCGCGATCGTCGTCAGCCTGCGCGACTGGGTCGCGCTGACGGTGCCGGCGATCGTCCTCACGACGCGCCGCGCCTGGGCGATCACAGAGGCAGCCAGTGCGCGCGGCTTTGGTGCGCCGCATCGCCGTCCCTACTATGAGATCCGCATGGGATGGCGCGATTGGGCGCTCACGGCGCTCGCCGTCGCCATCGTGGCGGCGTTCATCGTGTGCTAGGGCTGGGAGAGGAGAGGAATAGGTGGATCGCAAACGAATCCTGATCGGCGTGGCGATCATCGTGGTCGTGTCCGGGGTGATCCTGGGCGTGGAGGCCATACGGCGTCGTCGGGTGGCTGAACTCCCGCCCGGCGCGGTTCCGATCTACCGCGATGGGCGCTTTGTCGCGGCGTTCGTGCCCGAGGACTTGGAGCAGTTGTCCGGAGCCAGCTTTACCGACGCCGAGGAGGGCAAGCTCCAAGAGGGGTGGCTCCTGCGCGACGTGCTGCGTCTCTACCTGGACGGAGCCTCGATCGAGCCGGACACGGCGGTCGTGGTCGGCAGCAGCAGCCGAGACAAGTCCGTGCGCCTGACGTGGCGCGAGGTGGACGACCCCGCCAACGGCGTGCTCTTTGACCTGTCCAGTCGTGGCACGCTCAAGCTGGCTTCGCTGCTGGAGCAGCTCGACACGCGCGACGAGTGGGTGCAGGACGTCGACCGGATCGATCTCGAATCGGCGGACTGAGGAGTGCAGTAGATGCGCAAGTGGTATTTCACGACCTTTGAGCTGATCTTGTTGGCTCTCTTTTCGGCCCTCGTCGTGGTCACCAAGATCGCCCTGCGGCTGCCCGTCCAGTTGCCGGGGCACTCGGGGGTCTTTTGGATGGCGATCGTCGTCACAGCGGCGGGCGTGGTGCCCAAGCGCGGCGCCGCCTCCCTAGTCGGGCTGACCTCGGGCGTGCTGGCGGCGTTCATGGGCCTGGGGGATTTTGGGGCGCTCAACACGCTGCTCTCGTACAGCGCGATCGGGATCTGCACCGACCTGGCCCTGTGGCTGCTCCAGCAGCCTGAGCACCTGGTCGCGGCGGCGCTCGCCGGCGCGATCGGTCACCTGGCGAAACTCGTGGTCAAGTGGGCCCTGGGCGCAGTGTCTGGCGCGCCTCTGGGGTTCATCGCCCTCGGGTTGGCGTGGTCGGTGGGCAGTTACTTGTTGTGGGGCGCGCTCGGCGGCGTGCTCGGCGCCCTCACCCTGCGCGCGCTGCGCCGGGCGGGCTTTTTTGCCTACCTGGCAGAGCGGCGCTGAGGAGCGAATGCACATGCCTTTCCTAGACGGCTACCAACGCCCGATCAGCTACCTTCGCATCTCGGTCACCGACCGCTGCAACCTACGGTGCGTGTACTGCATGCCGCCGGAGGGTGTCCCGTCGGTGCCGCACGACGAGATCCTGCGCTACGAAGAGATCGAGACCGTCGCCCGCGCGGCGGCAGCGCTGGGGATCCACAAGGTCCGGCTCACGGGCGGTGAGCCCCTCGTGCGCCGCGGCATCGCCGACCTGGTACGCGCGCTGGCGTCCATCCCCGGGATTGACGACCTGTCGATGACGACCAATGGCCTGCTGCTCCCCCAGTACGCCGACGACCTGGCGCGCGCCGGTTTGCGCCGGGTCAACGTCAGCCTCGACACCTTGCGCCCCGACCGCTACCGGCAGATCACGCGCCGCGGTGAGCTCTCCGCTGCGCTGGCAGGCATCGGCGCTGCCCACGCCGCAGGCTTGACGCCGGTCAAGATCAACGTCGTGGTGGTACGCGGGCTGAACGACGACGAGGTCGTCGATCTGGCGCGCCGCACGGTCAGCGACGGTTGGAACGTGCGCTTTATCGAGTGGATGCCGATCGGCGATCCCGACGTCCGCATCCATAGCGCCGATTGGACGGTCGAGACCGCTGAGGTGCGGGCCCAGATCGAGGCTGCCTTTGGGCCACTGCAAGCCGCGGCGACCGGCGTAGGCGGGGGCCCAGCGCGCTACTACCGCGTCCCAGGCGCCGCAGGTACGATCGGTTTCATTTCGCCGTTGAGCGAGCACTTTTGCAGCGCGTGCAACCGGCTGCGGCTGACCGCCGATGGCAAGCTCCGGCCCTGCCTGCTTTCGAACCGCGAGATCGACCTCCGCGCCCCACTGCGCTCCGGGGCGGGCGTGGACGAGATCGCGGCGCTGCTCCTGCAGGGCATCGCCAGCAAGCCGGATGGGCATCACCTGGACGACTTGCACGGGGTCCGTGACCGGACCATGTCGCAGATCGGGGGCTAGGTAGCGCAGGGGGAATGCGAATGGATGATCGCCGACCGGACCGGCGTCTGACGCACCTCGACGACGAGGGGCGAGCACACATGGTCGACGTCGGGCACAAGGACGACACCGAGCGCGTCGCCATCGCCGCGGGCAGCGTGCACATGCAGCCGGCGACGCTGCGCGCGATCGTCGAGCAGGGGCTGCCCAAGGGAGACGTGTTGACGACGGCGCAGCTGGCGGGTATCATGGGGGCCAAGCAGACGCCCAACCTGATCCCGCTCTGTCACCCACTGCTCCTCACGCAGGTCGACCTGGACCTGCGCGTGGACCAGGAGCGATCGTGCGTCGAGATCAGGGCGACGGTGCGCGCGCTGGGCAAGACAGGCGTCGAGATGGAGGCCCTGACGGCGGTCTGCGTCGCTGCGCTGACGGTCTATGACATGGCCAAAGCGATGGAAAAGACGATGCGGATCGAGAACGTGCGCTTGGTGCACAAGCGTGGGGGCGCGAGCGGCGATGTCACGCTCGCATAGCAGGTCGCGGAACGAGAGGCGCGCGCATTGATCGAGATCCAGATCCGGTTGTTTGCGGGGGCGCGGGAACGCGTGGGCGCCAGCGTACTGCGCCAGGTCTTGCCCGACGGGGCGACCGTGCGGGACGCCGCACGTGCGCTGCTGGCGGCGCATCCTGAGCTGGGCGCGCTGCGTTTGCGGTTCGCCGTCAACGCCGCGTACGCCTCCCCGGACAGGGCGTTGGCACATGGCGACGAGATGGCGTGCATTCCGCCAGTAGGGGGTGGGTGATGGGGCAGCGGCTGTTCGAGGTCGTTGAGGGCGAGATCTCGGTGGACGAGGTCGTGGCACGCCTCGCTGACCCCGCAGTAGGCGCCGTGGCGACCTTTGTCGGCGTGGTCCGCGGCTCGACCGGCGGTCGCGAGACGCGCTACTTGGAGTACGAAGCCTATGGCGAAATGGCCGAGCGCACGTTGGCACAGGTCGGCGCCGAGGTACAGGCGCAGTGGCCCGCGATCCGGCAGGTGGCGATCGTCCATCGCACCGGACATCTCGACGTGGGCGAGACGGCAGTCGTGATCGCGCTGTCCGCGGCGCACCGGCGCGACGTCTTTGACGCGCTGCGCTACGCGATCGACCGGATCAAGGAGATTGTCCCCATCTGGAAGAAGGAAGTGTGGGCCGATGGGGCGGAATGGGTGAGCGAGGGATGAACGAGAGAACCGATCGCGGGCACGAGCTCTATCCGATGCTGAGCGTTGAGGAGGCACAGGCGCACGTTCTGCGCGCGTTCCACCCGCTGGAGCCAGAGCAGGTGCCGGTGTTGGAGGCGTTGGGCCGCGTCCTGGCGGAGGACGTGTATGCCGACATAGACATCCCGCCGCGTGCCAACTCTGCCATGGACGGCTATGCCCTCATCGCCGCCGATGCGGTGGGCGCCGCTCCCGCGACCCCCGTCCGCCTGCGCGTGATCGAGAACTTGGCAGCGGGGTACGTGTCTGACATGCGCGTCGTGCCCGGCACGGCGATCCGGATTATGACCGGCGCGCCGATCCCGGATGGGGCGGACACGGTGATCCGCTTCGAGCGGACCGAGCAACACGGCGAGTGGGTCGACCTGTTCTATGCCTCGCCAGTGGGCAACAACGTCCGCGATGCGGGAGAGGATGTGCGCCGCGGCAGCCTCGTCCTCGCGGCGGGCACCCGCGTGCGGCCCCAGGAGGTGGGTATGTTGGCCTCGTTGGGGCGTGCCGAGGTGCGCGTCATCCGCCGCCCACGCGTCGCGATCCTGGCGACTGGCGACGAGTTGGTCGACATCGATCAGCCGCTCGGTCCGGGCAAGATCCGCAACTCAAACGGCTACTCGAACGCCGCGCAGGTGCTTAAGTTTGGCGGTGTGCCGATCATGCTCGGCATCGCCCGCGACAACGTGGACGACTTGACCGCCAAGATCCGGAGCGGGCTCGCGCAGGGCGCCGACCTGCTGCTCACCTCGGGCGGGGTCTCGGTGGGCGACTTTGATGTCGTCAAGCAGGTCCTGGCGGGAGAGGGTCAGATCACTTTCTGGCGCGTGTGCATGAAACCGGGCAAGCCCCTGGCTTTCGGCAGGATCACGGCACAGGTTGGCGGAGCGCTGCGCACCGTCCCCGTCCTCGGCATGCCCGGCAACCCCGTGTCCGTGATGGTCTCGTTCGAGATCTTTGCGCGCCCGGCGATCTTGACCATGCTCGGCGTGACCGACCTGGAGCGACCCATGGTCGATGTGACGTTGGTCGACGGCATCCGCTCCAAGGACGAGCGCCGCCACTATGTGCGGGTCCGTATCGAGCGCGACGGCGATGGCTATCGCGCTATGCTCACCGGGGAGCAAGGCTCGGGCGTCCTGACCTCGATGGTGGTCGCGAATGGCCTGGCAGTGATCCCGGAGGACTGGACGCACGCGCCCGCGGGGTCACGGGTCAAGGCGATGTTCTTTGACTAGGGGGAGCGAGCCGATGGCTTTTCGTGTAGGTATCTTGACCGTCAGCGACCGCTGCTCGCGCGGCGAGGAGCAGGACCGGAGTGGTCCATTCATTGCCGATTGGGTCCGCGATCATTGGGGTGCGACGGTGGCTGAGCAGGCGATCGTCCCTGACGAGCGCCCGCAGATCGAGGCGGTGTTGGTCGCGTGGAGCGGGGAGGGCGGCGTGGACCTGGTCCTGACTACGGGCGGCACGGGGTTCGCGCCGCGCGACGTCACCCCCGAGGCCACGCGCGCCGTGATCGAGCGCGAAGCGCCCGGACTAGCGGAGGCGATGCGCGCCGTGGGCCTCGCCAAGACGCCGCACGCCATGCTCTCGCGCGCGATCGCCGGCATTTGCGGGCGCACCTTGATCGTCAACCTGCCGGGCAGCCCCAAGGGCGTGCGCGATGGCTTGGAGACGCTCGAGCGCGCTTTGCCGCACGGGATCGAGATCCTGCAGGGCGTCCCCGAGTCGTACGGGCGGCAGAGCCGTCCGGCGTGAGAAGCCTGGTTGGTACGCCCACCCCGTCCTGTCCCGTCGAGAGCGCGGGTCGCCTAGTCTAGTGTCCCTGGCTCGAGCAGCTTGAGGTCCTGCATCGGCCCGGGGAAGGGAGGACCCTTCCTGGAGAACATCTTTTTGTGTTCCGTCTCCATGAACCGTGCGATGGCTTCGTCGTCGCCTGCGGGAACGGAGGCAGCCAAGTGCGTCTTGACGTGCTCTGTGAAGGCCCGTTCGAATCGGTCCCGTCGCTCCCGGTCCCGCTCGCTGAGGTGTGACGGCGCCTCCGTGCACGCGATCGTGTACTCGGGCCCCAGGATCCACTCAAAGATCGCCCTGGCGCGTTCGATGTGGTAGTCCGAAGTGACCACGATGCAGGACGTGATGCCCAGTGGTTTGAGGCAGAGCTGCTTCACGTACCAGGCGTTCCCGATCGTGTCGAGCGAACGGTCTTCGTAGTGGATCCGGTCTCGGATCTCGGGTACAGGGCGCGCGGCTTGGCCTGCTCGCGCCATCGCATCCTTGGCGATCAGGTACTGCACCCCTACTTCTGCCTCGGTCTTGGGGCCGACTACCGCTGGGTCGACGCTTGCCATGATGGAGTGCTTGCCTGTAGTGATGATGCAGTCGACGTGGCCTTCCTCGTAGAGCGCGTAGGCTTTGTCGAGCCGCTCTCTTGCCTGTTCCTCGGGTTCGTAGCGCATCTCGCCCTGGACCTCGACCGCCTTTAGACCGCCGCCCAGGACAACGGCTGCTACGCTCTTGGGGTTCTCGTTGACGGACATGCGTGCTCCTTCTGTCTGCGCGATCCAGCGAAGAGACGGCTTCAGGCGACGTCGCCGGTCGACGCTGCAGGTCGGCTCGGTTCGGCGCGCGGTTCGCTGGACGGTCTGGTCCGCGCCAAGCGGGTCTCAGCGCACCCCCTTATACCCGGATCTGCGGCGCCTGTCAACTGGAGGGCGGGCGAAAGCGCACAACGCGAGACGGCGCGATCCGGTATTCCCATTCTGTGCGTTCTGTGGTATAATGCGCTCAACAACGACCTCGTGAAGAAAGGAGCACGAGAGGGGTGCTGGAAAGAGGAGAAAGCCCTTTCTCCCCTTTCCTACGTTCCTCTCCACGCCGCCATATGGACATTTCTGCTGCTGAAAACGCGCTCTCTTTGGCGTTTCAGGACAAGACGCTGCTGCAGCGTGCCCTGACGCACCGTTCGTACCTGAACGAGAATCCCGACTATCCCCTCGAAGACAACGAGCGCCTCGAGTTCCTGGGCGATGCCGTCCTCGACTTTGCCGTGGGGCAGTACCTGTATGAGCGCTTCCCCGAAGAGAACGAGGGTTTCCTGACCAGCCTGCGTGCGGCGCTGGTCTGCACGCGTTCCCTGTCCGAGTTTGCCACGCAGATCGGGCTGGGCAACCACCTCCTGCTCGGACGTGGGGAGGACGAGGGTGGCGGACGCGAGCGCCCTGCAGTGCTGTGTGGCGCGTTCGAGGCCCTGGTTGGGGCGCTCTACCTGGACCGGGGCATGGAGGACGTGACGGACTTTATCCTGCCGATCTTTGAGCCCGCCCTGGACAACGTCCTGCGCAACAACCTGGACAAGGATGCCAAGAGCGTGCTGCAGGAGTTGAGCCAGGCGTACCTCGGCTACACGCCGCGCTACCACACCGTTGGCACGCGCGGGCCCGATCACGACAGGATCTTTACCGTCGCGGTGACGATCAACGGCGTGACGTATGGCAAGGGCGAGGGGCGCAGCAAGCAAGCATCAGCGCAGGCGGCAGCCGCGGAGGCGATCGAGCATCTCGACGCCATGCTGCACGCGCCGGTGATCCACGTTCCCGAAGGGGCGGACTTTGAGATGCCCTCCCCAGAAGACTTTGCCGAGGGCGCAGCAGGGGTATAGGCCTCTGCGTCCCCAAGGCCCCTTGCGCCGTGCAGGGAGCATCCGGGCAGACACCCCACAGTGGACGGGGCTAGCCCGCTGTCGTCACTCGCCTACGCCGCGCACGTCCAGGAACGTCGCCTCGGCGGGCATGCCCGGTTTGAGCAGGCGCGCTGCGTTGTCGAGCCGGATCTCGACGGCGTAGAACGTGTTGAGCCGCTCCTCCTGGGTCGCTACGTTGCGCGGCGTGAACTCGGGCTGATCCCCGATCTGTGACACGTGCCCGGAGAAGACCTGTCCGGGCTGGCTGTCGACGGTAACGCGCACTTGCTGCCCCAGCTGCACGTATCCCACCTCGTTCACCGGTACATAGACCGTCAGCCTGACCTGCGACAAGTCGGCGACGGTCAGGATCGTCGCTGCTGGCGTCGCCAGCTCGCCCGCATAGAGCACCTGGTCGAGGACGACTCCGTCGACGGGGCTGGTCAGGGCGAACAGCGCGCGCTGCGCGTCGACTGCCGCGCGCTTGGCTCGCTCCAGGCGCAGCGCCTGAGCTGCCACGGCGACCTCGCGCGCCGTCGGCCCGGCAAGCAGGTCGTCGAGCCGCGCCTGCGCCGTGACGACGCCCGCCTCGGCGAGCCGGTACTGCCCCTCGGCGACGTGCGCCTGCGCGATCAGGGCCAGCGGTTCCCTGCGGATCGCCCACAGACCGTTGAGCAAGGTCTGGGCAGCCTTGAGATCGGCCTCTGCTGCGGCGCGCGCTGCCTCTGCAGCCTGCACCTGCCACTCGGCGGCATCGCGCTCTACCGAGCCGACGCCCTTCTGATCGCGGATCAGCCTTTGCTTCGCCAGCTCAGCCTCTGCCAGCGCGACCCCCTGCTCGCCCAGCGCGACCGCAGTGCGCGCCTCGGCGATCTGTGCGTCGAGCGCCTGTGGCTGCGCGATCGCCGCCTGTGCGTTCTCCCACGCGGCGCGGTATCCGTCGCTCTCGGCGCGCGCGACGTCCAGCGCTGCCCGCGCGGCGTCGATCGCCTCGCTCCGCGCACCCGCGCGTGCGGCAGTTAAGTTGGCCTCCGCTACGGCGACTGCGGCTTCGGCCTGGCGCAGCTCTGCGAGCAAGGGCGTCTCGTCCAGTGTAACCAACAGGTCGCCTGCGCGGACGGGATCGCCGCGGCGGGCGTGGACTGCGACGATCCGCCCGCCCAGCTCGCCCGCGATGCGGATCTCGTCCGCCTGGATGGTGCCCGAAGCGATCAATGGCTCCTCTTGGTCGGTCGTGCGCTCCTCGATCGTGTCCTCCACCCATGTGCGCGCCTCCTCGACCAGCTGGCAGCCGGCAAGCGCGATCAGGAGGATCAGGAGGGTGAGCCCTGCGGTCCACTTGTGCGTGTTCATCGTGTCCCTCACATCACATCCGGGGCCCGCGCGGCGCGTCCAAGGCCCCGTTCAGGCGGTCACCGCCTGGTGCCGCACGCGACTTCCCTACCGGCCAAACGCAGCATCGGCTGGCATGCCTGGCTTGAGGGAGCGGTCGTCGTTCGGCACGGCAACCTGTACCGCGTAGACCAAGTTGGCGCGCTCTTGCTGCGTGGCGACATTGCGCGGCGTGTACTCGGCGCGCGCGGCAATGTGCACCACCCTGCCGTCGTACGTCCGCCCTGGGTAGCTGTCCACTTGGACGCGGACGGCATCGCCCAGTTGCACGCTCGCCAGCCGGGCTTCGGGCACATAGATCGTCACCTCGACCTCGCTCAGGTCTGCCAGGGTGACCAGCACGGCGCCCTTGGCGGCGACCTCGCCCACGTGGGCTGCCAGCGAGACGACCATGCCGTCCATCGGCGCCACGATCGCCATCTGGGCGCGGCGGTCCTGCAGCGCCTGCAGCGCCGCCTCTGCCTGCCCGATCTGCGCCTCGAGGATAGCGATCTGTTCGTCGGTCGTTCCCCTGCGCAGCGCGGCGAGCTGGGCCTGCGCTGCGGCGACCTGTGCCTCCACCTGAGCCAGCGCCGCCCGCGCCTGGTCGGACTGCGCGATCAGGTCCAGCGGCTCCGCGTACTGCGCGTAGAGCAAGCCGAGCGACGCCTGGACGCCGTCGCGCTCCGCCACCGCAGCGTTCACGCCCACCCACGACTGCCACCACACGTTCGGCGCCAGGTGCGCCTCGAACGGGAGGTTGACGTCGACCGTCACCCAGCGGTAGAGCGTATACGTGGTGCCGCGGATCTCGACCTCGTACTCTCCGATCCGGATCGTCGCGTTCGCGGGTGGCGCGGGCAGGCGCTCCCGCAGCTCCGGCGGCAAGCGCTCCAGGATCGCCTCGAACGAGCCCTCGGCGATCTGGACGCGTACCTGTCGCTTCCCAGGCCCACCATGCTCGCGCAGCGCGCGCTGCGCTTCGTAGAAGCGGTCCTTTCCGATCTCGGCGGCGTCCTTGAGCGCCAGCGCGCTCGACAGCCTGAGCTCTGCGCTCTCGGCTTGTGCTTTGGCCACCGCGATCTGCAGGGCCAGATCCTGCGGACGTTCGAGCAACGCGATCGTGTCGCTCACTGCCTGGCGAGCGCCGAGCCGGGCTGCCTCTGCTTGTGCAAGCTGCGCCTCTGCGATCGCGATCTGTCCAGGACGCGCCCCGGACAACGCCTGAGCCAGGGCGGCTTCAGCCAGGCCGACGGCAGCCTGCGCTGCTTCGATCTGGGCGTCGAGCAGCGCCGTGTCCAGGCGCAGCAGCACCTGGTCCGCGCTGACCTGATCGCCTTCGCGCACAGGCAACGCAGCGATGCGCCCGCCCTGTTCGCTCGCCAGCGCGACCTCTTCGGCGCGAACGACGCCCGAGGCTGTGAATGCCTGGGCAGCGGCTGCGACAGGCGCCGCTGCCTGCGCCGGTCCCCACGGCGTGAGCGGCGCGACGACGCACGCCAGGACCAGGAGGAACGCGATCAGGAGCAGCGCCCTGCGGGTCGCCGGGTCGCCGCGCACGACCCGTATCGTGTAGGCGCCGCCGTCTGCCGGGTGTGTCGCGTGCGCCGATCTGCCCCCTGCTGGGCCATCCGCCTGCGCGCTGTACAGCCTGCGCGCCCTTGCCAGGCACTCGGCCCGGCGCGCAGGCTCGTCCACGCTGTTGCCCAGCCAGTGCCACGCTGCGGCGTCCCGCGGGTCGGCGCGCACGGCAGCCGCAAAGGCGCGGCGCGCCTCGCCCCGCTGCCCCGCGCGCAGGGCCTGCATCCCGATCTCGAACCGGCGTGCGGACTCGGGACTCGCTTGACGGTGTGTGCTATGTTCCATCTATCTCACCTCTCGCCTTCACCGATGAGATGAACACGTCTTCTAGGGTGGGGACGATCTTGTTGACCGAGCGCGGCTCGATCCCGTGTTCGGTCAGCAGCCTGCGCACCGGTTCCGCACACGCCCCGGCGTCGGGCACGACGACGTGGATCTGGGCCCCGTACAGCGCGACCTCGCGCAGTGGAATCCCACCTGGGACAGCGCCCGCCTCCTGCGCCGCGCGCAGGACGCGCATGGCGCGATCGCTCTCCGGGCAGTCGATCTCGAGCACGTGGCCCCGCATCTCGCTCTGCTTGAGCGCGTCTGGCGTGTCCAGTGCGATCAACTTGCCGCCGCTCAGGAATCCGACGTGCTGGCACAGCTCTGCCTCGTCCATGTAGTGCGTGGTGACCAGCACGGTCACCCCTTCGCGCGCCATGCCATAGATCATGCGCCAGAATGCGCGGCGGCTGATCGGGTCCACGCCTGCCGTCGGCTCGTCCAGGAAGACGACGCGCGGGCGATGCACGATCGCACAACCGAGCGCCAGGCGCTGCTTCCAGCCGCCGGAGAGGTTCGAGGTGAGCGTCCGTTCGCGCCCGCGCAGCCCTGCCATCTCGACGATCTCGTCGTGTCGCATCTGCAGCTCGCGCCGTCCCAGGCCATACGCTTGTCCGTAGAAACGCACGTTCTCGCTGGCGGTCAGGTCGTTGTACAGCGTAAACCGCTGCGACATGTAGCCGACGTGCGCCTGCATCTGCTTGCTCTCTGTCGTGCAGTCGTAGCCCAGCACGCGTGCAGACCCGGCGGTCGGTTGGAGCAACCCGAGCAGCACCCGGATCGTGGTCGTCTTGCCCGCGCCGTTCGGCCCCAGCCACCCATAGATCTCGCCCTCGTTCACGGTAAAGCTCACGTCGTCGACGGCGAGAAAGCTGCCAAAGGCCTTGGTCAGGTTGCGGACCTCGATCGGGTAGGTGTAGTCTCTCATCGCCCGCCTTCCCTCGGCGACTGTCGCGTCTCTTCGCGCCGCTGCCTGCGGATCAGGTGGATGAACGCCTCTTCCATCCGCACCTCAGCCTTGTGCATGTCCCGGCAGGAGACGCCCGCCGCGCGTAGGGCTGTCTCGATCTCGGTCTGGCGCTGCGCTGCCCGATCGACAAACACGTGCAGGGCGGCGCCATAGGTCTGCACCTCGAGCGTTCCCGGCAGCCCCGCCACGACTTGCTCTGCCCGCGCCAGGTCCGATGGCGTGCAGGCCAAGAGCTGTCCGGGCACCATGCGCTTGATCGTCTGTGGGGCATCGTGCGCGATCAGCCGTCCCTGGTAGATCAAGCCGACCCAGTTACAGCGTTCTGCCTCGTCCATGTAGGGCGTGCAGACCATGATCGTCAGGCCCTGTTCCGCGCGCAGGTTGCCCAGCAAGTTCCAGAACTCTCGTCGGCTGACCGGGTCCACGCCCAGGGTCGGCTCGTCGAGGATCAGGACCTGCGGTTGGTGGATCAGGCTGCAGGCGAGGGCGAGCTTTTTCTTCATCCCACCCGAGAGGTGCCCGGCGAGGCGCTGCGTATAGGGCGCCAATCCGGCAAAGGCAAGCAGCTCCGGGATGCGGCGCTGCTGATCTGCCCGGTCGACGCAGTGCACGTCGGCAAAGAACCGCATGTTCTCCATGACCGTCATGTCCGGTGGCAGCGCGAACTGCTGGGCGATGTACCCCACGCGCTCGCGGATCGGGTACGTCTCGCGCATCGAGTCGTAGCCCAGGATTGTGCTCTCCCCAGCGGTGCGCTTGAGCAAGCCCAGGAGCACGCGCAGGGTCGTCGTCTTGCCTGCCCCGTCTGGCCCGATCAAGCCGTACGTCTCGCCCTGGCGGACCTGGAGCGTTACGCCATCCACGGCGTCGACCGTGCCGCGCGCCGTCCGGAACTGCTTGACCAGTCCCTTGGTCTGTATCACAACCGCTGCCGCCATCTCGTTCAGTCCAGCCTTCTCTTGAACGTCATCCCCGCCAGGACCATGACCACCGCTCCGTAGGCGATCAGTGCCACCACGTCGCTCCACATGGTGCCGATCCCGATCCCCTTTGTCACGATCCCGCGCGCGATGCGGATATAGTAGGTCAGCGGGATCAAGTTGCCGACCGCCTTGACGAGGGGCGGCATCGGTTCCCGCGGGTAGATGAAACCGGTCAGCAGTTGGCTGAGCATCATCAACAGCGCCGTCAGCTGCTGCGCCTGCTTCTGCGTCTGTGCCACGGTCGAGATGAGTAGGCCCAGGCCCAGCCCAGAGATGATGAACAAGAGCGAGAGCCAGACAAAGAGCCACAAACTGCCACGAAAGGGCACGCCAAACCAGAGCACGCCGAGGGAGACGATCAGGGCGTGGTCGAACAGCACCAGCGCGACGTTCGGGATCAGCTTGCCGACCACCAGTTCGAACGGGCGCAGCGGCGTGACCAGCATCTGCTCCATCGTTCCGAGCTCCGACTCGCGCACTACCGACTGCGCCGTGGTGTTGACCGCCAGCACCTGCAGCAGCATGGCGATCAGCCCGGGCATGACGAACACCAAGTCGTCCAAATTGGGGTTGTACAGCACGCGCGTCGTCGACCGGATCGGCGTCGTCTCGAGCCGTCCACCGATGCGGGCGACCTTGGACGCGAGCAGCTCCAGGGCGTGCGCCTGGGCGATGGCGAGCGCCGCGCTGTAGCCTGCCTGCACCGAGAACGACTCCGATCCGTCGAGGATGAACAGCACCTGCGCCTCCCCCCGCTCGATCTGCGCCGCTAGGTTGGGTGGGATGACCAGCCCGGCGCGCGCTTCTCCCTCGTCGATCGCCCGGATCACGTCCGCCTCGTCCTCCACGTAGCGCACCACGTCATAGTATCCCGAGACGACCAGCGCGTCGATGAAGGCGCGGCTCTCGGCGTCGAGGCTCTGATCGGCGACCGCCGTCGGCAGGTGGTCTGGGGTCAGGTCCACGGCGTACCCAAAGAGCAGCAGCTGGAGCAGCGGGATCGACAAGATCAGCGCCAGCGTGCGCCGGTCGCGCAGGCGCTGGATCGTTTCTTTGCGCATCACTGCGCGCAGGCGCCCAAGCCAACGCGGCATGTCGTCCCTCCCTACTCCAGGTCCTGGCGGAAGGCGCGGATCGACAGGACCATGACGACCACTACATAGATCGCCAGCGCGACCACCTGCTCCCACAGATCGGGCACGGAGACGCCCTTTGTCACGATCCCGCGCGCGATCGGGATGAAATAGGTCAGCGGAAAGAGGTTGCCCACGATGCGCACCAGCGGCGGCTGCAGGTAGCGCGGGAACATGAACCCGCCGAGCACCAGCCCGACGAGCATGATCAGCATCGACGTCTGCTGGGTCTGCTTTTGGTTTTGCGAGATGGTCGAGACGAGCAAGCCTAGGCCAAGCCCCGAAAAGACGTACATAAAAGAGAGCCACAGCAGCTGCCAAAAGTTGCCCCGGAAGGGCACGCCGAACCAGTAGATGCCGATCGCGAGGATGGTCAGCATGTTCAGCATCGAGATCACGATGTTCGGCGCGATCTTGCCAAGCATCAGCTCGCCTGGCTTGATCGGCGTGACCAGCAGCTGCTCGATCGTCCCCGCTTCCCGCTCGCGCACCACCGCAGCGGCGGTCAGCGCGATCGTCTGCGTCTGCAGGATCGTGGCGACTATGCCCGGGATCAGGAACCACAAGTCGTCCAGGTTGGGGTTGTACAGGATGCGCACCCGGGCGTCGAGGGGAAGCAGCTGCGCCTGTGTGGCGATCCGCCCTGCGCGGACCAGCCGAGCGGTCATGACCTCAGTCGAGTGCGCGGACGCGATCGCCGTGATCGCATTGTACGCGGTCTGTGACGTAAAGACGTCCGATCCGTCGACGATCAGCAGTGCGGCGGCAGTGCCCCGCTCGACCGCCGGCGCAAAGCCCGGCGGGACGACGATCCCGGCTTGCGCCCATCCCTCGTCGATCGCGCGCACCACGGCGTCCTCGTCGGCAAGGTAGGCGACGACGTCAAAGTACCCCGAGTTGACCATCGCCTGCACGTAGGCGCGGCTTGCCGGGTCGAGGCTCTGGTCGGCGACCGCCAGCGGAATGTCTCGCACGTCCGTGTGGATCGCGTAGCCGAAGATCAGCAGCTGCACGATCGGCAGGCCCAGCTGGATCGCCAAGGTGCGCCGGTCGCGCAGCGTTTGGATGAACTCCTTTTGCACGGTCGCCCAGATCCGTCGCAGCACAGCACACCTCATCCCAGACGGATGCGCACGCCGTCGAGCAGCAGGTCGACGATCGTCTCGGCGAGCGCGCGTCGTTCGTGTGGGGCGGGGAGGGGCTCTACGCCCCGCAGAACGGGCAAGATCAAACCGATGAACATGCCCATTGCCACACGTGCGCCCAACGCCGGGTCGATCGGGCGAAAGGCGCCGCTTTCCACGCGTTCGGCGATGAACGTCTGCAGCGCATCGTACACGCGCCTCAGGCGCACGCTGATGAACTGGTGCAGGATGCTGTCGTCCGTCCACGAGGCGGTCAGCAAGGTCCGCAGAAAGGGCAACCTCGCCTCTGAGATGTCGAACGCGCGCTCAAAGAGGACGGTCATCGCTTCCCGGCTCTCGAGCCGCCCTGCATCGAGCAGCGCCTGCGCCATCGGCCCGTCCGCTTCGTTCGCCACCGCGAGCAGGATCTCGCGTTTGCCTCCGAAATAGTTGTACAGCGTCCCCTCGGCGACGTCCGCCGCTTCGGCGATCGCCCGCGTGGTCGTTCCCGCGTAGCCCCGTTCGGCGAACACCTCCGCTGCCGCGGCAAGGATCTCCGACCTGCGCCGCGCGATGCGCCGCTGGCGGCGGTTCTGGGCGCTGCTCTCCGGCGTCTGCTGGCTCGGTTCCATCGCTTGCCCTCCTTGACCTGCTCCTGCCTCCCCGCCCGGGCTCCCAAGCCAACAGGGCCCGCACTCGGAACGCTGAGCGTACGCTCAGTAAATGAGCAGGTGCTCATTCCGGCCTCCATGCTACACCGGGTGGGCGCCGTTGTCAAGAACGATTGCGAGAGACCCGGTCTCTTCAGGAGACCGGGTCTCTCCAAGCGACCGGGTCTCTGCCAAGCCGCGATGTCCATCTCGCAGGTCTGGTGTATAATGCACTGCGGAACAGACGGGGTCCAGCATGCGATGGAGGGATGGACATGACGAAGAGGCGGAATACAGCCAAGCGGGTGCTGCGCACCCTGGCAGCCATCGCCGGGGGCTCGCTCCTCCTGTGTGCCGTCGCGGCGGGCGTCGCCGCCCTCAGCAACCGGAACCTGCCTACTGCGCCCGAGCACGTGGACCGGCTGAGCACGCTGGACAAGGCGCGCCTAGCCGAGACGCTGCGCCTCAAGCGCGCGCTGGGCGACGGCGTGTGGCCTGGTTGGGGCAGCGCCGACATACCGGTGCTGATATGGAACCGCGATACTTCCTTCCTGGTCGGCTACCCGGACCCGCCCGCGCCCTGGGAGCCGGTCCCCGGTGACGCGTTCCAGGGACAGACCTATCACCGCACGCCGACCGGCGAACCGCAGAACTTTGCCGTGCGCGTGGGCAATCGCTGGGTGGCGAGCATGGCGACCAAGTGCGAGGTCGATGCTTTTCTGATCGACATGATCAGCGGCGCGGTGCCCTCTCCGCTCAAGGCGATCGTGCCGTACCGCTTGTTGATCCAGCCCAGCGAGGTGCAGATCACGGGCGTCCTGCACGAGACCTTTCACGTCTACCAGGCGCAGATCGCGCCCGCACGTCTGGACGAGGCGGAGGGCGCCCATCGACATGGAGAGGCGTACTGGCGCGCCGATGCGGAGATGCGCGAGGCGTGGGGAGACGAGACCGACCTGCTTGCCCGAGCGCTCGGCGCCCGATCAGACGAGGAGGCGCGTGCGCTGGCGCGCCAGTTCCTGGACCAGCGCGCCCGCCGGCGCGCAGATGCGCCCTTGAGCACTGCGCTCATCGACTATGAGCGCCAGCTCGAGTGGGAAGAAGGGCTCGCCAAGTACGTCGAGCTCGCGATCTGGCGCGCGGCGTACGAGGCGGAGGGCGACCAGCCGCTGCCAGAGTTGGCAGACGATCCCGACTTTGGCGCCTATCGCTCGTTCGGACGGCGCTGGTCACAGGAGGTCAACCAGATGGTGCGCCAGGCGACGCGTGAGGGCGAGACGCGCTTTTACTACACCGGGATGGCGCAAGCGACGTTGCTGGACCGGTTGCTCCCCGGTTGGAAGGACCGGGCGCTGTCCGATGGCGCCTGGTTGGAGACGCTCCTGGCAGAGGCTCTGCCGTAAGCCGTGCACGGTCGCCGGCGTAGGTGGTCGATCGCCCGCCGTCCGTCGCCGCTCCGCTGTGCGCGAGCCCTACCGCAGCTGGTCGAGGAACACTGGCAGCAGAAGCTGGTCCACCGGCGCGTAGCGGTCGGTCAGGGTCACCGCGCGCCCCTCTGCCAGGATCGCGTCCGTCTCGGCGACCGTCAGGACCTGGTCTGCCAGCGCCGGCGCGGCGTCGCGCAGTGTCTGGGCGTCCAGGGGGTGGTTGCCCGCCAGGATGACGATCGTCGTCCGCGCCGACTGCCGCCAGGCGTCGACCGAGAAGGCGGGGGTGACATAGGGAAAGGTCTGCCGCAGCGTGTGCACGTAGGCGCGCAAAAAGCGCCCCCACGACCCGTCGATGATGTTGACCACGTACAGCCCGTCGTCGGACAGCCAGGCGCGCACCCGGTCGTTGAACTCGACCGTCGTGAGGTGATAGGGCACCGAGTAGTCGTTGAACGCGTCGCCAAAGACCAGGTCGTACTCGCCCGTTGGCGGGCGTTCGAGGTAGGTGCGCGCGTCCTCGTTGTAGGTGACCACGCGCGTGTCCTGGTCCAGACCCAGCATGTCGTGGGCGATCGCCGTCACGCCCGGGTCGATCTCGACCACGTCCAGCTCGCTCTCTGGGTAGACCGCCTCCATGTAGCGCGGGAAGGTGTATCCGCCGCCGCCGATGAAAAGCGCGCGTAGGGGCGACGTGCGCGCCGCCTGGTACGCCGTCGCCTCGGCATACAGCTCCTCGTAGCCGTAGACCAGCTCGGTTGGGTCGTCGAGCGACGAGTAGCTGTGGATCAACCGGTCGAGGATCAGGGTGCGCACTGCGCGTCCCCGGACCGTCTCGTCGCGGACGATGATGCAGAAATAGTCCGTCTCGCGCGTGCACGGTCCGTCCAGCCAACCTTCTCCCAGGGCAAAGGCCGACGCGGCGGCAAGCAGGGCCACAGACAGCAGCAGCCAGGGCCAGCGCCGCCACGTCAGGATCAGCAGTCCCAGGAGCAGCAGCGCGCACGCCACCCCCCACACCACGACGTGCGTTCCCAGCCACGAGATCAGCGCGAACCCAGCCGCAAACGTCCCGGCGATGCTGCCTAGGGCGCCCGCCGCATAGATCTGCCCGACCGTGCGACCCGCCCGACCCAGGTCGCGCAGCGCCAGCTTGACCACGATCGGCGACACAGCGCCGAGCACGATGCAGGGCAGGATGCAGATCGCGATCGCGAACGCAGTCAGCCCGGCGATCGTGGGCAGTGTTTCGCGGCTGATCCCGTCGAGGTGGGTGAACGCGTCGAGCACGTCGATCGCCAGGATACACAGCGCGGCGACGCCACCCAGGGCGAGCACTCCGCCCAGCAGTGGGCCCGAGGCGCGCCGGTCTGCCAGCCGCCCGCCGAGCAGGTTGCCGGCGCTCGTCCCTGCCAGGACCACGCCGATCACGATCGTCCACGTATAGAGCGACATGCCGGTGTAGGGGGCGACGATCCGCTGGATCGCCAGCTCGAGGATCATGGTGCACGCGCTGGCGGCAAAGGCCAGTGCCGGGAACTGCCAGCGACGGGTCAGCGCCCGGTGCGGATCTATGGTTGTGGGGTGGGGGGCCTGCACTGGTTGTCTCCCTGGGCGCGGCGTTCTGGTCCGACATAGGGACCCGTTCTCTCTGAGAGAACGGGTCCCTCATCCCGGGTGCGCCGCTAGGCGGCGGCAAACTCCTGACGTGCCTGCCGTCCGTTCGCCTGCTCTCTCCTGCATCCGCAACCTCCGCATGAGCGATGTGGCGAGTCATCCGTCGGCCGATTATGCCCGGTTTCGGCGCCCCTGTCAAGCTGGGCGCACGCCCGCTCACATCCTGTTTGACGCTGTCGCTCTTCCGTGGTAGAATCACCCCACCGTACCGGTATGGGAGACGACCGGAGCAGCACGCTCAGGTCGTTTTTGCAAGTCCTTCACTTCTGTAGAGAGTGGTCTGTCCATGAGAGTGGGTTCGGTAGCCCGCGTGGCGGGCGTGGTCGTCGACGCCGAGTTTGCCTCTGGCGATCTGCCCAGCATTCACAACGCGCTCAACATCCGGACCGAAGACGGCACGCTGGTCGTCGAGGTGCAGGAGCACGTCACGCCCCACACTGCGCGCGGCATCGCCATGGGCAGCACGGCTGGGCTGCAGCGTGGGCTGCCCGTGATCGACACGGGCATGCCGATCCAGGTGCCGGTAGGGCCCGAGACGCTGGGCCGCATGTTCAACGTCCTCGGCGAGCCGATCGATGGCGGCGCCCCCCTGGAGGGGGTGCGGCGGCACCCGATCCACGTTGCCTCGCCGCCCCTGCAGGACCAGCAGGTCGTGACGGCGCCCTTTGTGACCGGGATCAAGGCGATCGACCTGATGACGCCCTACCCCCAGGGCGGCAAGATCGGCCTCTTTGGCGGCGCGGGCGTCGGCAAGACGACGCTGATCATCGAGCTGATCCGGCACACGATCCAGGAGCACTCGGGGATCGCGCTCTTTGCTGGGGTGGGGGAGCGCAGCCGCGAGGGGAACGACCTGTGGCTGCAGATGCGCGAGAGCGGCGTGATCGACAACACGATCCTGGTCTTTGGGCAGATGAACGAACCGCCGGGGGCGCGCCTGCGGGTCGGGCTGACTGCCCTGACCATGGCAGAATTCTTTCGCGACCGTGAGCGCCGCCAGGTCCTGCTCTTCATGGACAACATCTTTCGCTACATCCAGGCGGGCGCTGAGGTATCCGCTCTCCTTGGACGGCTCCCCAGTGCGGTTGGCTACCAGCCGACGCTGATCACCGAGATGGGCAAGCTCCAGGAACGGATCACGACGACCAGCGGCGGGGCGGTGACCTCGATCCAGGCGGTCTATGTCCCCGCCGACGATCCGACCGATCCGGCTGTAGTCGCCACCTTTGCCCACCTCGACGCCACGACCATGCTCTCTCGGCGCCTGGCGAGCCAAGCCATCTACCCAGCGATCGACCCGCTCGACTCGCACAGCGCGCTCCTCACCCCCGCAGGGGTGGGCGACGAGCACTACCAGACCGCCACCGGGATCCGAGCTCTCCTGGCGCGCTACCAGGAGCTGCAAGATGTGATCGCGATCCTGGGCATGGAAGAGCTGAGCGACGAGGACCGGACGATCGTGAACCGCGCGCGGCGGGCGCAGCGCTTTCTGACCCAACCGTTCTACTCGACCGAGCAGTTCACGAACCTGCCCGGTCGCTACGTTCCGCTCGATGAGACGCTGCGCGGCTTCCGCGAGATCCTCGAGGGGCGTCACGACGACATCCCCGAGCAGGCGTTCTACATGGTCGGGACGATCGACGACGCGCTCGACAAGGCAGAGCGCATGGCAGAGGAGGCCCGGGCGGGTGGCTGAACCATTGCGACTCGTCGTCTGGTCCCCATCGGAGACAGCCCTGGACCTGGCGGGCCTCGCCTGGGTACACGTCGAGCTGCTCGGCAGCGGCGGGCTGACGATCTGGCCTGGGCACATGCCCATGATCGGCGAGACAACGGCGGCGCCGCTCCGCTACCGCGATGCGGAGGGCGAGCATACGTTGAGCTTGCCCCCGGGCATCGTGCACGTGCGGGAGGGCACGGTCATGATTTTCCTGGTGGCGGGCCTCGATCAGCCGCTGCGCGGGGACGCGGCGCACGGTGAGCGCTTTGAGCGGCTCGCCGACGAGATGATCGCGTCGCTGTCGCGGGACACCTTGGCGCGCCGCGACCGTGTCGCGCGGTAGGCAACCGTGGGCCTAGTCGTCGTAGGGCTCTGGTTTCTTGCCGGCGCGGCGATCGAGATACTCAATGCGCTGTCCCGCCGATGGACTGTCGATCGTCTGGGACAGCTCAGCGCAGTGGGGTGGGTGATCGCCGGGTTCGTGCTCCGTCTGGCGGGCACGGCGGCGGTACTTGTGTTGGCGTTCCGCCACAGCGCGCGCGGCGGCGTGGCAGCGTTGATCGGGTACCTGGCGGCGCGCTGGGTTGCCCTGTTGTGGATCCACCGCCAGCTCGGACGAGCAGGGGGCGGGACATAGGGTCGACAAAGTGCGTACGCAGGTGCGCGAAGGCAAGGGAGCAGCAGTATGGACATCATGCAGCAGATCGTGCCCCGCCCGGTCTTCTGGGTGTACGGGGTGCCGGTCCGCAACTCGGTCGTCTCGACCTGGGTCATGATGGCGGCGGTGTTGGTGGGCGTGATCCTGATCCGCAAGCGCGCGCCGGTCGTCCTGGAGATGCTGGTCGACTTTGTCGACGACCTGGTGGGCGGGTTCATCGGCGGGCCGACGGCGCCCTATGTGCCCTTTCTCGGCGCGCTGTTCCTGTTTATCGCTGTCGCCAACCTGAGCGGCATCGTGCCGCTGATGGTCACCCCCACGCGCGACATCAACACGCCGCTCGCGTTGGCCCTGGTCGTGCTCGTGGCGGTCTTTGTGTACGGCATCTATGCGCGAGGACTGGGCAGCTTTCTCAAGAGCTTTTTCACGCCCATGCTGCCGCTCGACCTGATCGGCTACCTGAGCCGGACCATGTCCCTGACCTTGCGTCTGTTTGGCAACGTGATCGGCAACGAGATCGTGGTCGCCGTCCTCTTTGCGCTGATTCCCGTGGGTGTGCCGCTGGTCATGGTCGCCCTGGGCAGTATCACCGGTATCTTGCAGGCGTACGTGTTCACCGTACTCACGTCGTCCTACATCGGTTCTAGCCTCGAGTCTTGACAGGAGTGAGAAGGAATATGGAACAGCTGGATTCTGCGACAACCGTTGCTCTGGTCACCATGATCGTGCCTGCGATCGCGATCCTGTTTGGCACGATCACGCCCGCGATCGTCGAGGGACTTGCGGTACTCAAGGCCCTGGAGGGGATGACGCGGCAGCCTGAGGCCTCGAACGATCTCCGCGGCACGCTCATCATCGCGATGGCGCTGCTCGAGTCGACGGCGATCTATGTGTTGCTGATCTGCCTGGTCCTGCTCTTTGCCAACCCGGTCCTCGATCGCCTCGTGCCGGCAGGCTAGCTGCGCTCGTAAGCGCTTGGCGTCGGACGCAAACGGACACAGCCTTCGACGGCACCTGCCGCGCGTGTGCGGTGTTCATTTCGGTTCATCCAAGCCGCTTGGAAGGGATGCTAGGGACCAGATATGCTCAACCTAGACTTGCCAACGGTGATTTTCCAGGTCATCAACTTTCTCGTGTTTTTCGGCCTGCTCTACTGGCTGCTCTTCAAGCCGGTCACGGCGACGATCCGGCAGCGCCGTCAGGAGAAGGAGCGTGCGCTGCGCGACCTGGAGCGCGAACGCCAGGCTGTCGCCGTGCAGCACGCTGCGCTCGACGAGCGTCTATCGCGTCTGGACGAAGAGACAGCTAGCATGATCGCGCTTGCACGCGAACAGGCTGAGGAGGAGCGCGTCCGTCTGCTGGGCGAGGCCAGGGAAGAGGTCGAGCACATCCTGGTCGAGGCACAGGCCGATGCATACCGCATCCGCAGCCAGGCTGTGGATGCCTTCCACAGCGACCTGGTCGACGCCATCCTCGACGTCAGCGGGACCGTGATCCGCAACACGGTGCCCGAATCGGTCCACGACGCCTTGATCCGGCAGCTCAGCGAGCGCATCTGGGAACTGGGCCGGACGGATATCGAGCGCGTCGAGGCCTTTCGCGGCTCTCTGGGCGAGCGAGAACCGACGGCGCATGTCACCACTGCCGAATCCCTGCAGCTCGAGCAGCAGGGGCTCTTGGCGCGCACGCTGACTGCGCTCGCCGACCGGCACGTCGACCTCGAAGTCCAGGTTGACCCCTCGCTCGTGGCAGGCGTGCGGGTGCGCATTGGGGATATCATCGTAGACAGCTCGATCGCGGGTCAGATGGACGAACTGCGCGACAAGGCGTTGGAAGCACTCAATGAGCAGATCGAACGGGAGTGAATCGCGACCTCGGCCTGACGTCGCCGCTGTCCTCCGCACGCTGCGCGCGCACGCAGAGCAGGTCGAGCCCATACACGTCTCCGACGTGAGCCTGGTCAAGCAGGTCAGCGATCGAGCCGCCGAGATCCTGGGCATGGAACGGCTCAGACCGACGGTCCGCCCCGTGATCGCGTCCGTCAGCGAGCACGCGACGCGCGTCTCGAACCGCGTCCGCTTCACCGACGTGGGCACCGTGCAGCGCATTGGCGACGGCGTTGCCAAGCTCTCGGGCCTGCCCAGCGCGCGCACCGAGGAGTTGGTCTCCTTCCCCACCGGCGTGCAGGGCATGGTCCTCAACCTCGAGCAGGGCAGCATCGACGTGATCCTGCTCGGAAGCGACGAGGGCATCCAGGGCGGCGACCTGGTGACGGGGTCTGGAGAACGGCTGCAGGTCCCCGTCGGGCGCAAACTCCTAGGGCGTGTGATTAGCCCCCTCGGTCAACCTCTAGACGGTCGCGGGCCGATCGAGGCCACAAACATCTCCTTCCTCGAGCGCGAGGCGCCCGGGATCACGGACCGCGTCCCCGTGCAGGAACCTATGTACACCGGGATCAAGGTCATCGATGCCATGCTGGCGATTGGACGAGGACAGCGCGAGCTGATCATCGGCGATCGCCAGACCGGCAAGACCACCGTTGCCGTGGACGCGATCATCAACCAGCGCGAGAGCGGGGTGCTCTGCGTCTATGTCGCGATCGGTCAGAAAAAGACCTCCACCCTCGCCGTGCTCGAGACGCTGCGCCAGTACCGGGCCATCTCCTACACCACGGTGGTCGTGTCCGGTCCGGACGACCCGCCTGCGCTGCGCTACCTGGCGCCCTATGCTGGCTGCGCGATGGCAGAGGCGCTCATGTACGACGGCAACGACGTGTTGATTGTCTACGACGATCTCTCCAAGCACGCCGACGCCTATCGCGAGCTGAGCTTGCTCTTGCGCCGCCCACCCGGGCGCGAGGCTTACCCTGGCGACATCTTTTACCTGCACGCCCGCTTGCTGGAGCGCGCTGCCAAGTTGGGCGATGCAGGGTGCGGCGGCTCGTTGACTGCACTGCCGATCGTCGAGACGCAGCGCGGCAACATCTCGGCCTACATCCCGACCAACCTGATCTCGATCACCGACGGGCAGATCGTGCTCGATACCGAGCTGTTCAACCGGAACGTGCGCCCGGCGATCGACGTGGGCCAGTCCGTGTCCCGCGTTGGCGGCGCCGCCCAGACGCGCGCCATGCGCGAAGTTGCAGGCAGGCTCAAGCTGGACCTGGCGCAGTACCAGGAGGTGGTCAGCTTTGCGCGCTTTGGCACTGAGGTCGATGAGGCGACCCAGCGCCAGATCCAGCGCGGCGTGCGTCTCGAAGCCGCGCTCAAGCAGCCCGAGCACCAGCCGCTGACCCTAGCGGAGGTGATCGTCGTCCTCGTCGCCGCCTCGGGCGGCTACCTGGACGACGTCCGTCCCGTCGACGTGCCCGCCTTCGAGGCCTACCTGCTGGACCGGTTCAAGGAAGAGCATCCGAACCAGTACGAGGACATCAACCTGACCGGCGAGCTGAGCGAGGATGTGCGCGAGGTACTGGTTGAGGCCCTGACCGAGTACCGCGCATCGTGGACGCAGAGGAGTCAGGCCGCATGAAAATGGTGATGGCGATCATCGATCGCGAGGAGGCGCCGCGCGTGTTAGAGGCCCTGATCATCGAGGGCTACACCGCGACCTTTAACGAGGGGCGAAGCGGCTTCCTCCGCCAGTCCAAGCAGACCCTGTTCATCGGCGTCGAGGCGATCAAGGTCGACGACGTCCTGTCGATCATCCAGCGCAACTGCCGCTCGCACGTCGAGTCGCGCGAGTCGGAGGCTGAGGACGCCGAGGAGGCCCCAGTCGCTGCGTCGGTGCTGCGCATGGCGCCGCGCCGGAGCTTTGCCGAGGTCGGCAGTGCGGCGGTCTTTGTCTGGACCATCGACCGCTTTGAGACATTCTAGCGGGTAAGGCGGCAGCGTGGCGGGTCGCGAGGGCATCGAGGGGATCAAGGCGCGGCTGAACAACATCCGCACTGTAGAACCGATCCTCGGTGCGATGCGCACCATTTCCCTCGGCAGCTGGCAGTCCGCTCTCAAGCGCAAAGAGCGCGTACTGGCCTATGCGCAGCGCGTGCTCCAACTGCTGCCCTCCCTGCTTCCCCATCTCGCTGCGGGTCGCCGCCATCCGCGTGCCCCCTCCGCGTCCGCGGCACCCGTCGTGTTGGTCGTGATCGGCAGTGAGCGCGGCCTATGCGGTGCGTTCAACAGCGTGCTGGCACAGCACGTCGATCGCGAGCTGGTGCGACTGGCCTCCGAGCAGGTCGCGGTAGAGCTGTACGCCCTTGGTTCGCGGACCGTCCGCGCGTTGAGCCGCCTCGGGCACGAGGTCGCCTGGTCCGCGTCGCTGCCGATGGCGGCGCTCCCCTCGAGCGCATTTGCCGACGAGCTGACGCGCGCCCTGCTAGGGCGGTACGAGGCACACGAAGTGGATGCCGTCTATGTGGCGCACAATGTGTACCGCCATTCCACGCTCTACCAGCCGGCTATCGTGCAGCTGATCCCGCCGCCCCTGCCTGCGCAGACCGAGGGCGGCGCTCCTTGGCCTCCGCCCTACATCGACACCGATCCGACTGCCCTTTTTGTGCAGCTCGTCGTTCAGTGGACGACCACCGAAATGTACCGGCTCCTGCTCGACTCAGCCGCCGCCGAGCATTCCGCGCGCTACCAGCTGATGGAGGGCGCAACCCAGAACAGCGCCCGCCTGATCGAAGAGTTGACCCTCGCCCTGCAGGCTGCGCGGCAGCAGGCGATCACAGCCGAAATGCAGGAACTGGCTGCCGGCGCAGGTCTGATCGGGGGGGAAGAGCCATAGCCGCTCGGGGCGGGCCCAGCCGCTGGCGGGCTGCGCATCACGCGATCACAAAGGAGTGACCTGTGACCCAGGCATATGCAGACGAGTTCTTTGGCCGAGGCATCGCTGACGTCGATCCGCTGACCGACGCCCTGATCCACCTGGAAGAGGAACGCCAGAAGCGGCGCATCATCCTCATCCCCTCCGAGAGCTATGTCCCGCAGTCGGTGCGCGAGGCGATGGGTTCGGTCTTTGCCAACGTCTACGCCGAGGGCTCTCCACCTTCGCAGATGGTTGGGAACGAGCAGGACCTGCTTGCCGACCTCACGCAGCAGCTGGCGTACTATGGGCGCTACGCCGGCTGCCGCTTCCACGAGGGCGCCGACTATGTCCAGCTCGTCGAGGCATTGGCGCAGCGCCGCGCCGCCGCGTGCTTTGCCAACGACCGCGTCCGCGCGGACGATATCCACGTCAACGTGCAGCCCCTCTCGGTCGCCGCGGCGAATGCGGCGGTCTATGACGCCCTCATGTCGCCGGGCGATACCCTCATGGGGATGGACCCCTTTCAGGGCGGGCGCCTGACACACGCTTCTGCCCTGAACGTCTCGGGCAAGCAGTACAAGGTCGTCTCGTACGGCGCGGGCGACGATGGGCGGCTCGACTATGGCCGGATCGGCGAACTGGCGGCGCAGTACAGGCCACGCGTCATCGTGACTGGCCATGCCTCCTATCCCTGGGCGCCCGATCTGCTCGCCTTCCGCGAGATCGCGGACCGCGTTGGCGCCTATCTCGTGGCGGACATGGCTGGTGCGGCGGGGATGGCGATCGCCGGCGTCTACCCGAACCCGGTGGGGATTGCCGACGTCGTGCGCTTTGCCACGCACAAGACGCTGTGTGGGCCACGCGGCGCGTGCATCATGACCACCGATCCGGCGTTGGCGCCCAAGATCGACCGGGCTGTCCTTCCTGGTCTGCAGGGCGGACCGCACGCCAAGTTCGCCGCCACGTGCGTGGCGTTCGAGATCGCGCGCAGCGAGGCCTTCCATGCCCTGCAGCGGGGCATTGTCGAGAACGCGCGGGCCCTGGCGCGCGCCTTCACTGCGCTTGGCGTCGACCTGGCGTACGGCGGGACCGACACGCACCTCTTGCTGCTCGACCTCAAGAGCATCGAGCAGCCGAGCGGGGAGCCCCTGTACGGCCAAGTGGTGGCGCACATTCTCGACCTGGCGGGCATCGTGGTGACCAAGGGCGCCATCCCCGGCGATGCCATCGCCGCACTCGCCACCGGGATCCAGGTCGGCTCGCCATGGGTGACCGAGCGCGGCATGGGGCCGGATGAGATGGAAGCGCTCGCAGCGTGCATTGTGCGGACCGTCAAGGGCATCGTTCCCTTTACTTATCAGGGCATGACGCATCCCCTGCCGCGCGGCAAGATCGACTTGCATCTCTTGGAGGGCGTCAAGCGCGACGTGGAGGCCCTGGCGGACAGCGCCAAGGTTGAGATCGAGCGCAGCGGGAGCGACTACCCGCGCGACACCCTCCGTCCGAGCGAGCTCGACCTGCGCGCGCCGCGCTTCGCGCCGGGCGCGGCGTCGCCCGATGGGTGCGTTCTGGACGACGAGGGGGCAGACCTGGTCGACCTCAGCGACCTGGGCGTGGCCCGCGTCAGCGGTTGGCGCGCGGGCTCGCTCCTTCAGGACCTGTGCACGGTGGACATCCTCGGGCTTGCGGTCGGGCAAGGCACGCGTGGCTACTTGCTCGACGGGACGGGGCGCGTGATCGACGACGTCGCCGTGTGGCGCGAGCCGCGCGACGAGCGTGGGCGCGACAGCTATCTCTTGTTCACCAATCCAGAAAACAGCGGCGAGACCCTATCCTGGGTGCGCGGGCTCTCGGATGGCTACATTCTGTTCGACCAGGCGGATGTGTGGCGCAAGGTGCGCGGCCCCGCCAACGTACAGCTGATCGCCGAGGGGGAGGGCGAACGGACTGCCATCGCGGTCCGTGGCGCAGGCGCACCAGCCATCCTCCGGCGCGTGTTGGGCAGCAACTGTGCGCTTCCAGCCTGGCGGCGCGCCCTGGTCGTGCGCTACGACGATCGCCCGATCGCTGTCGCCGCCGATAGCTATGCGCCTGGTGAGCCACCCTGGTACGTCCTCTGGGGGACGCCCGACGTGCTGCGCCTGCTTTGGGACGCCCTGGCGGACGCAGGGGCGTCGCCGCTGCCCGCGCCGCGTGCCCGCCACGTGTTGCGCGAGCGCGCTGGGCTGCCCGCCCAATGGCGCGCGGAGCACGAGGGTCGCGAGGCGGTGCGATACGCGCAGCGCACGCCCCACATGTTCGACCTGTCCAAGCCCTACTTTGTGGGGCAGTCGCACCTCGCTTCGCCTGCGCCCGGGGAGCCCAGGCCCGCGTTCTCCTGGGCGGCGCCGGACGATGCGCCCCTCCAGCGCACCGTGCTCTACGCCGAGCACGAGCGCTTGGGGGCCAAGCTGGTGCCCTTTGCCGGATGGGAGATGGCGGTCTGGTACACGAGCGTCAGCGACGAGCACAGCGCCGTGCGACACGCCGCCGGGCTGTTCGATGTCGCTCACATGGGGACGATCGAGGTCAGTGGCCCGCACGTGGCAGCGTTCCTCGACCTCGTTACGGTCAATTACGTGCGGTTGCTGGAAGACGGCGAGTCGCAGTACAGCGCGCTCCTCGATCCGGCGGGCCAAGTCCTGGATGACATCATCGTCTACCGGCGCCGGAGGGACCAGTATCTCGTCGTGGTGAACGCCGCCAACTTTGACCAGGACTGGGCTTGGCTGAACGCCGTCAACGGCAACCGGGTTCCGATCGACGCCGCGCGACCGTGGGTCCGCGTCCACTCTCCCGCTGTGCTGCGCGACCTACGGGATCCCGCCAGCGGCGCGGACCAGCTCGTGGACATCGCTCTGCAGGGCCCCAAGGCGTTCGAGGTCCTGCTGGCGTGCGGGGTAGCGCCGGACCTCCGCGCACGCCTGGCGCGCCTGGCGCGCACGTGCATCCTCGAGGGCGCCGTTGGCGGGATCGACGCGATCCTGTCGCGAACCGGCTACACGGGCGAGCGGGTCGGGTACGAGCTGTACGTGCACCCCGACCGCGCTGTGGCGCTGTGGCGCGCCCTGCTGGATGCCGGTAAGCCCCTGGGCCTGCTGCCGTGCGGGCTTGCCGCACGCGACAGCCTGCGCATCGAGGCGGGCCTGCCCCTGTACGGGCACGAGCTCGGCGGACCGCTCGCGATCACGCTCACCGAGGCGGGCTTTGGTGCCTACGTCAAGTACCACAAGCCGTTCTTTGTCGGACGCGCGCCGTACAAGGCGTACAACGACAGCATCACGCGGCAGCTCGTCCGCTTTGCGATCGACGAGCGCGGTGTGCGCGCCGTGCGGGGCGGTGAACATGGCGAACCGGTGGTCAACCGGCGGGGGCGCGTGATCGGCAGGGTTACCAGCTGTGCCGTCATCGGCGAGCGGCAGATCGGCTTGGCTTTGGTCGAGGACCGCTATACCGACGCGGGTACAGAGCTGTACATTTACCCCGAGGCACGGCGCGCCGCTGCCAAGACGCCCGACGCGTTTGAGGTGGGGGATACGGTGGCGCTGCCCGTGCAGGCAACGGTCCTGCCACGCTTCCCGCGCTAGCCGCGCTGTCTGCAGCAGACAGGAGGGAAACCGGTGGGCGACCCGCTCGAGGTGCGGGCGTACCAGCATAGGTCTACCGGAGGGCACCTACTATCGCGCGCTTAGCCCATCGCGCCGCACGCGCCGGAGATCCCCAGCCAGATCGGGATCGCGATCCCCAGCGCGGTGAGGAGTACGGCGCCAATCAACGCCAGCGCCGCGAGGCCCAGGTTGGCGTACCCGAGCAGCAGCCCGAGCGTTGCGATCCCATCTCCGCCGAGGGCGCCGTCGCTGTTCTGGATGTCGGTCTTGGCGACGTGTCCCAAGATCACCGCCAGGATCGCGCCGACAAAGGGCAGGAACGACCAGCTCAGGATGCCACACACCAGGCTCGCGACCGCCACGTCGCTCGTCGGCGGCGCCAACGAGGGGGAAGCCTCGGGCAGTGACTGCGGCAGCGTGCGCCCGCACTCCTGGCAGCTCGTCGCGCCTTCTGGGTTCGGCGCGCCACAGGTTGGACAGTTCATGGTGTGCTCTCGTCGCCCCACTTGGGGTGGGGCTCCCACTCTGACCTTCTACCCTGCTCTCGCGATCTATACGCAGTGCGCCACGCGCAGGTTACACGCTGCCGTGTCGCCCGGCTCGACGCTGGCGTTCCCGCGCCCAGAGCCACCAGCCGATGATCAGCACGGCGACGAGCAGGACAACCCCCATCAGTACGGGCAGGAGGACCGAGAGGAGCGCCGTGAGCGCCGACACGATGTCCTCAGCTGTGCTCACGACCGGGTCGCCGGCGCCCGCGGTCGCAACGGTGACGATCGGGCGTGCGACCGCTTTGGCGACGTGCACGGTGCCGGCGATCAGCAGCCCACAGATCATCGCCAGCACGGGGTGGATGTCGGCGATGGCATTCGCGTTGGCGGCGAACAGGATCGCCCCCGCAATGGGCCGGATGAAGGTCTGGATCACGTCGTTGATGCTGTCTACGACCGGGATCTTGTCCGCCAGGATCTCGATCGTCGCCAGCACGACGAGTACGCCGATCGTCCACCAGCTTTCCAGTGCGTCAAAGGGCTCGTTCAGTCGGATCAGGTTGGTGAACCGCGAAAGCAGGCCAACGATCAGCAGGGGCAGGTAGGCGTTCAGCCCCGCGGACGTCGAGAGCCCGAAACTTGTGAATATCCCGCTGAATGCGTCCACGACTACCCTCCTCAGAACCGGCCCACGCGCGGTTGTCCTTCGTCCGTGGCGAGCATCACCGCGTCAAACAGGGACTCTAGCATACTGTACTTGAGCTCCTGGCTCCCTGGATCGTCCCACAGGTTGACGAACTCGTGCGGGTCGCGCTCCAGGTCGTACAGCTCGCCGGTGGGTACCCCGTGATACACCGCCAGCTTGTGCCTGCCGTCAAACATCATGTTGGCGTGACTGGCGTGCGCCCGGTCCAGCGCGTCGTGGTACTCGGCGCGCACAAAGGCGCGGTGCACGCCATCGCCCTTACCCTGCAAGAGGGGCAGCAGCGATCGGCCCTGCACTTCGTCCGGGACCGGCAAGCCCAGCGATTGCAAGAGCGTCGGCGCTAGGTCGACCAGTTCGACCAGGGCGTCGCACCGCAGCCCAGCCTGGTAGTGCCCGGGCCATGCCAGGATCAGCGGCACGTGCACCAGGCCCTCGTAGAAGCGGCACCCCTTCCACAGCAAGCCGTGGTCGCCCAGCATCTCTCCGTGGTCGCTGGTATAGATCACGATCGTGTTCTCGCGCTGCCCGCTCTCCTCCAGCGCGTCGAGCATGTGGCCCACCTGATCGTCGATCAGCTCGATCTGCGCATAGTACGCGGCGACCATGCGCCGCGCGTCATAGGTGGACGGGTCGACCGGCTCTTCGGTCTGGAAGTCGATCCCCAGGAAGTCGAGCTGGCTCTCCAGCTCTTCGGGCTGGAAAAGGGGTAAGGGCATCGCGTCCACGTCCATGCGCGCCAGGTACTCGGCAGGCGGGTCGAAGGGCGGGTGCGGGTCAAATGGGTTCACGCTCATCAGCCACGGCCCATCTCGGGCCTCGCGCATGAACGCGATCGCCTCGTTGGCGCACCACGTGGTCTGGTGCAGCGCCGCAGGCACGCCCGCGCCGCTGTATGCGTTCGGCGTCCAGCCCGGGACGGTCTCGGCGCCATAGATCTCGTCCCAAGCGTGGCCCTGGTCGTGCAGCCACTGCTGGTAGGCGTGCGCGGCGGTGGGCCAGTAGGGCTCGGGCGTCGGGTGGTGGCTCCACTTGAAGACCCGGTATCCGTCGTCGGGTCGCTTTTCCACGCGCCCGTTCGCCGCCGAGAGGTGCAGCTTGCCCGCCAATCCGCAGTCATAGCCCTCGCGCGCCAGGCGGCGTGTGATCAGCTCGACCTCACCTGGGAAGAAGGCATTCCCGTTCCGGTTGACGTGGATCGTGCTCGGATAGCGCCCGGTCAGGGCACTGGCCCTGCTCGGGGTGCAGATCGGACACTGGCAGTAGGCGCGCGTGAACGCGACCCCCTCTCGGACCAGCCGGTCGAGGTTGGGGGTCCGGATCGCAGCGTTGCCCAGCGCGCGCACCGTGTCGTAGCGCTGCTGGTCCGTGCAGATCCAGAGGATGTTGGGTCGCTTGACGTTCATGGCGCTCCTCCAGACGCGTAGGATGCCTCGCCGGGGATGGAGGGGAGACGCACAATAGCACTCGCGCCGGCGTGCCCGGCGCGAGTGCCCCTCCTCGCGGGCGTGGGCCTGGCGCTAGGACACCGCTGGCTTGGCCTGGGCGTAGAGCGTGCCGTACAGGTATGCCGCTACGAGCTGTGCATAGAACATTGTGGCAAAGAGCCCGATCCCGCACAGGATCGTCCCCGCGATCGAGGCGAGCATGCCCGCCAGCAAGACGACCAGCAGGGCGATGAACGCCGGTCCGATGTTGGCCCACATCATGCGCAAGATCGTCCCCACCTTGAGCGCCGCGCCGAACTCACCTGTCTCGGCATAGGTTGCCAGGACAAAGGGCGCCACGAGGCCCACGGCGATCCCGAGGATCAGGCCCAAGCAGCCAAAGCACAGGCCCCAGAACGTCCCGATCAGGGTCCCCGTGTCCTGGTCCCTGATGCCCTCGGCGAACGCGGCGGCGCCGCCGCTCGCGCATGCCCCGACGATGATCAGGGGCAGGCTCCAGATCAGTAAGATCACCCAGGCGAGCAGTCCCTGGACCAGCTTTTCGCCGAACTCCTCCACCGGTTCAGGGAGCGGGAGCTCTCGTCCGTGGATCACGTTCCGCAAGGCCTCGAGCGCATACCCGATGCCGTAGAACTGCCCGACTACCGGGATCAGCGTCAGCAGCCCGCCGATCAACACCTTCCTCAACCAGTCTTCGTCCTCGGTGATGTACGAGAATGACCTGCCGATGTCCATGTGAGCCTCCTCTACTCTCTAGCCCGAACCGCCGCCGGTCCGGGGACGGCTTACGTGCTCTCTCGCTCCCGCCGCGCAGCGGGCGTGCTCGGCGAGAGTGCGTCGTGCGGCTATCGCTTGCCAGGGCGCTCTCCAAGGGGCAGCGAAAGCGTCTTGGTCTCGGTACCTACAATACGATCGATCGATGCAAGGGGTTGCGCATGCTCACGTCGTTAGGGGCCAGCCGAGCGTGCCCGTGAGCAGGTAGCGTGCCGTCCCCATTGCCGTCAGCTCGAGCAGGGTCCCGATCAGCCCGAAGAGCGTCCAGCGCGCACCGTCCTGCCACGTTTCGGCTTGGCTGTCCCGGTGCAGCACGATCAGGGCGATCATCGTGTTGACCAGGGTCAACATCCACAGCACCCCTGCCGTCGACAACAGCGAGATCGGGTAGAGTAGCCACGCTGGCTCGCTCTGTACGACCACGATCGCGCCCGCCGCGAGGCCGACGCACCCCAGCAGCTGCCACGCGTGTGCTACCGAGCGGAGCGGCGACGGCGTACGCCACAGCGTGTAGTGATAGATCGGCGACACGATCGTGCTCAATGCGATGCCGTTCAGGCTTCCGGTCGCGGCGCGCAGCCAGTTGCGCGGTTCGTACAGCAGTGCGCGTCCCCGGATCAGGTGGATGTACGAGTTCAGCCCGTCGACGCCCATGAGGGCGACAAAGCCTGCCAGGACGACGATCAGCCACGTCCGCGGTAGTTCTGCTGCGCGCCAGCGGCCCCACAGCGCCATCGACAGGAACCCAATTGCCACGCCCACGTAGGTGCCCGTACAGCGCGCGCAGAGCGGAAGCTGGTGACCGGCGATGTGGAACGACCGCTCCGGGATCTGGTGACAGATTGCGTATCCGACCAGGTTAGCCTTCTCCAGCGGCGCCAGCGGCGGGGCAAGCAGGTACCCGAGCACAACCAGTGCGCCGGCGAGGACCGCCACGCGGTGCCATCTCGCGCTTTGCGCGACGCGATTCGAGCGTGGGGTGTCGGGCGTCGGGTCTGGGGTCACGTGGCTCGATCTCCGTCGTGCGTGATCCGCACGTCAACCGGGCGGCGCTGGACCCACGGACGAGCCCCCAGGCGGGGCACAAAGCGACCCGTGTGGCGCGCGTATGCGGCGTAGGCCTCCCCAAAGGCGTCGACCAGCGCTGCCTCTTCTGCGTCGACGCGAGAGGCGACAAAGGCGGTCAATCCTCCCAGCCACGTGAGGGCGATCAGCCCGTTCGCGCTGAGCAGCGCTGCCGCAAGGTGCAGCAGGTAGAACGCCGCGTACATGGGGTGCCGCACCCAGCGGTACGGCCCGTCGATCACCAGGGCCTGCCGCCCGTCCACGTCTGGAGAACGGGAGAAGCTGCTGCCCAGGCTGCGGTGGACCCACACAAAGAGCGCCAGCGCCCCGGCGCCCAGCACGAGGCCTGTCCAGCGCAGGGATGCCGCCAGGGGCAGCGCCGCCCAGGAGAGCGAGCGCCCGGCAAAGACATACAGCACAAAGGTGACCACCTCGTAGGCGATCAGCGCGGTCAGGAACCGCGCGTCCGCTGTGCCCAGCGAACGCGACCGCACCCCGACGTGCCCCTGGGCGTGCCTAGCTGCGCGGCTGTAGTGGATGCGGATGATCGAGAAGATGCTGTACAGGACGCACAGCGTCAGCTGGTAGGGGCAGTCGCCCGACATGTGCGCTCCAGTGCGCCAGGCCTGCGCCCTCGCGACGGGCTTGGCGGTCTAGGGGGCAGCGCCGCGATCGGGGCGACCTGCAGCTACGCTCGCCTGCAGGCAGCGCCAGATCGCCGCGCCGCCCGTTGGTTGTTGGATGGGCCGATCCGCGCGCAGTGCGCGCACCCTTTGGCTTACAGCACGCGTCTCTCTGCGATGGCACCCTGTACGAGCGCGACGAACGCGGCGACGTCAATCGCGCCGGGCGTGCTGCCGTCGCGCAGGCGCAGGTTCACCTGCTCGGCTTCCATCTCACGGTCGCCGACCACGAGCATGTACGGGATCTTGAGCATCTGCGCATCCCGGATCTTGGCGTTCATCCGGTCACCCGACAGGTTCGCCTCAGCCCGGATCCCGGCATCCTCTAGCTGTGACAACACCTGCTCGGCGTATGCGTTGTGGCGATCGGCGATCGGGATCACCACAGCCTGGACCGGCATCAACCACACTGGGAACGCCCCGGCATAGTGCTCGACGAGCAGCGCGAAAAAGCGTTCCAGGCTGCCGAGCAGGGCGCGGTGCACCATGTACGGACGGTGCGCCTCGCCGTCCTCGCCGATGTACGTCATGTCAAACCGCCCGGGCAGGTTAAAGTCGAACTGGATCGTCGTGCACTGCCACGTCCGTCCCAGTGCATCCTGGATGTGGATGTCGATCTTGGGGCCATAGAACACAGCCTCGCCTTCCATGCGCTGGTAGGGCAGGCTGCGCGCCTCCAACGCTTTCGCCAACGAGGCCTCAGCCTGGACCCACATCGCGTCCTCGCCCGCGTACTTGCCGAGGTTGGCGGGATCGCGCACGCTCAGGTCGAACCGGAACTGCTCAAAGCCAAAGCCCCGCAGCAGGTTCAGGCTAAAGTCCAGCACGCGCAGGATCTCGGCGTCGATCTGTTCGGGCGTGCAGATCACGTGTGCGTCATCCTGCGTGAAGCCGCGCACCCGCAGCAAGCCGTGCAGCGTCCCACTGCGCTCGTAGCGGTACACCGTACCCAGCTCGGCCCACCGCAAGGGCAGATCCCGGTACGACCGTGTCTGTGACTTGTAGATCATGATCTGGAACGGGCAGTTCATGGGCTTGATATAGTACTCTTGTCCCTCGATGTCCATGGGCGAGTACATCCCGTCCCGGTAAAAGTCCAGGTGTCCGGACGTCTCCCACAGATTGGCGCGCCCGATGTGCGGCGTAAAGACGATGTCATAGCCGCCTTCGTAGTGCAGCTTGCGCCAGTAGTCCTCGATCAGGACGCGCATCCGCCCGCCCTTGGGGTGCCACAGCGCGAGCCCGGCGCCCACTTCTTCCTGAAAACTGACCAAGTCCAGGTCGCGGATCAGCTTGCGGTGGTCGCGCGCCTCGATCTCGGCCAATCGCTTCAGGTAGGCGTCCAGATCGACGCGGTTGTGCCATGCTGTGCCATACACCCGCTGCAGCATGGGGTTGTGCTCGTCGCCGCGCCAGTACGCGCCCGCGGCGGACATGATCTTGACCGCGTTGGGCCGGATCTCGCCCGTGTGCGCGACGTGCGGCCCGCGGCACAGGTCTACGAACGTGTCGTGCCGGTAGATCGAGATCGGCTCGCCCTCTGGCAGTTCGGCGATCAGCTCTAACTTGTAGGGCTGATCGGCAAACATCTCCATCGCCTGCGCGCGGTCGATCTCTTGGCGCTCGAACGGGTGCTTGCCGCGCAGGATCTCTTTCATCCGTTCTTCGATCTGCGCCAGGTCCTCCGGCGTCAGAGGGCGGGGTAGGTCAAAGTCATAGTAAAAGCCGTCCTCGATCGCCGGCCCAATCGCCAACTTGGCGTCCGGGAACATCTCGAGTACAGCCTGTGCCATGACGTGCGATGCGGAGTGACGGATCCGCAGCAGTTGGTCGTCTGCATGTTCTGCCATCGTTTACCTCCCTGATGCATAGCGCGGTCCCCTCGGACCCCGCTGGGTTCCCGGTCGTGCGGCTCTCTCCGCCGCTGCTAGCCTGCGGGCGCGGCATCTCCGGGTTGGCTTGTGACCGATCGGTCGTGCTCCAGGCGGACGAGTGCGCGCCATGCTGCGGCGCGTAGCTCGTCGAGCGGACCCAGCCTCACCCGGGCCTCGGTCCGCTCCGCCCACTCGACGGTTGCCCACCGGTAGAGGGCTGACAGTGCTTCCCAATAGGGCATGGCCTCCGGTGGTGCGCCGCCCTGTCCCGGGTAGGCATTGTACAGCGCCTCGACCTGTGCATCTGCTCCCTGCGTGCGCAGCGCCAGCGCTATACGCGCCAGATCCCACCGCGGGTCGCCGAGTGCGGCGTTCTCCCAGCTGTCCACGGCGGTGATGCCCTGCGCGTCGCAGCGCAGGCGATCGGCGTCCAGATCGCCGTGCACGACGCACAGAGGGAGCACCTCCACTTCAACTGCCATCAGCGTGCCACACGCCTGAACCACCTCATCCGCGCCGCACGCGTCCGCCAGTGCCGCAGCGCGCTCGAGTACTTGGCGGGCCGATAGCTCTGGCAGGACCTGTCGCACGCCGCCCGGGGGGCTCAGGCTATGCAGGCGCGCCAGTAGCCCTGCCGCTACCTCGGCGTAGCGCCGGCGATCGGCCTCGTCTTCGAGCGACAACACGCGCCCGCGCGTCTCTCCGACCAGGAGGTAGGGTCCCTCGCGCGCCGTGCCCCAGGCGTAAGGCGTCGCGACAGGGAAGCCCTGTGCGTAGAGCCAGCACACCACCTCCCACTCGCGCTGCGCCTTCTCGTGGTCCGACCTCGACCACCAGGTCCACGCGTCGGCGTAGCGGCGCATGACCAGCCTCTCGACACGCGGGGTCCGTCCCTCGCGCCACGACAGGGCGAAGGCGAGCGCCGGGTGGCGTCCGCCACCCATGGCCCGGATCTGGGAGACGCGCTGGTCCAGTCGCTCCGGGAAGGAGCGCCGGCACAGTGTCTGCAGTTCGCCGAACTGTCCCGCGTCGACCATCGAACCCCGCCCTCTGCTAGGGAAAACAAAACGCCTCTCACCCCGATGGGGCGAGAGGCATGCTCACGCGGTTCCACCCACTTTGATCGCTGCCCAAGCAGCGGTCCTCGTGCGGCCTGTAACGAAGCCACCCGTGGCGCCATACTTGTCATCCGTTCCGGCGCCCGCTCTCGGGGGGTTTTCGCGCCATCCAGGTGGAGGGGGCTCTCAGCCGATGACCCCCGCTTTCTGTCACCCTTGCCGGCGGTACTCGTCCCGATCGACGCTTTGTACGTTCTCATGCGGTTGCCGGTCGGCAAGCCGCGTGTGTTGTCGTGTGGGCGGTATAGGACTCGAACCTACGACCTCATCGATGTCAACGATGCACTCTAGCCAGCTGAGCTAACCGCCCAATGTGCGCCCATTATACCACGATCGGGCGTCGAATGCAAGTGCGATCGGCTGCGGTTGCTCGTTTGGGCGGGATTATGGTATAATACGGGAGGAAGGAGAGAACATTTGAGCTATGACCAGACGCAGCAGCACCCGTAAGACATCCTCTTCGAGGAAGCGCAGCACGAGCAGCCGCTCCAGCCGATCGGGGACCTCGCGGACCAGTTCCAGCCGCAGGTCGTCGCGCCGGACCCGTTCGAGCCCGTGGTTTGACGTTTCGGCCCTCATGCGCGTCGAGATCCTGGGCATCGCGATCCTGGCGATGGCGATCCTCACCTTTCTCAGCTTTATCTCTCCCAACCAGGGACAGGTGACGGCGACGTGGCTGACCTGGCTCCGCCAGGGGTTCGGCTGGGGAGCGTTCGTGATGCCCATCATCCTGGGCGCAACCGGACTGGGCTTGCTCATGTACGGCTTTGGTCGCCTCCCGCCTGTGCGCTGGGAGCGCGTCTTTGGCCTGCTGTTGCTCTTTGCGGTCCTGCTCGGCCTCACGCACCTCCGGACCCCGGCGGATGACGCGTGGAGCCTGGTCACCGAGGGTCGGGGAGGGGGGCTGCTGGGCTGGGCTGTGGGCTATGGCCTCGCGTACGCGATCGGCCGAAGCGGCGCCTACGTCCTGATCGTCGCCCTCGTCTTTGTCGCCGTCGTCTTGATCCTCGGGCAATCCACCTCGGACATCTTGATGGCGATCGTCCTATGGGTCGACGAGCTGCGCGGGCAGTGGGTCACGTGGCGCGCCGAGCAGCGCGCGCGCACAGGGGCCCGGCGCCAGGATGCGCCCCAGTACGACCTCAACCCACGTGCCAGTGCGCGTGCCGATCGGCGCGCAGGCGCGGCGCAGCCGCCCGCCCAACGCCGCCCGGTCGTGATCGGGGACGAGCCACAGCCTCAGTCGATCGAATCGATCGCGGCGCCCGTCGCTCCGCCAGAGCCAGCTCTGGACGAGTTGCTGGAGGAGATGCCGCCCGCGCGCACGCAGGCCCTGCGACCCCGGCGCGGCAAAGCCGTCCCGTGGCGTCTGCCGACCGTTGGCGCTGTCCTCGACGAGCTCACCGATCAGGAGATCAGCCAGGCGGAGATCCAGCACCAGGTGCAGGTGATCGAGAAGACGCTCGACAGCTTTGGCGTCCCGGCGCGCGTGGTCGAGGTCAACCAGGGCCCCGTGATCACGCAGTTCGGCGTCGAACCGGGCTTCACGGTGGGCCGAGGCGGCAAGGAGACCAAGGTCAAGGTCAGCCGGATCAGCGCGCTCTCGGACGACCTCGCCCTCGCCTTGGCTGCCGCGCCCCTGCGCATCGAGGCCCCGGTCCCGGGACGCTCGATCGTCGGCATCGAAGTGCCCAACAAAGAGGTCGCCCTCGTCTCACTGCGCGGCGTGATGGAGACGCCCTCCTTTGAGCGCATGCGCAAGAAGACGCCTTTGCCGATTGCCCTGGGCGAGAACGTCGCCGGTGAGGCGATCGTCACCGACCTGGTCTCGATGCCTCACCTGTTGATCGCCGGGGCGACCGGGTCGGGCAAGTCGGTGTGCATCAATGCCATCGTCGCCGGTTTTTTGTGCACCAACACGCCCGACACGCTGCAGATGATCATGATCGATCCCAAGCGGGTCGAGCTGACCGGCTTTAACGGCATCCCCCATCTGCTCGCGCCTGTGGTGGTCGACCTCGAGCGCGTCGTGGGCACACTGCAGTGGGTGACGCGCGAGATGGAGCAGCGCTATCGCCGCTTTGCCAAGGTGGGCGCCCGGAACATCGAGGATTTCAATCAGCGCGTCGTCGCGGGCGATCAGGAGCGCATGCCCTACATCGTCGTCTTTATCGACGAGTTGGCGGACCTGATGATGATCGCGCCGGACGAGGTGGAACGGTCGATCTGCCGCATCGCCCAGATGGCACGCGCCACGGGCATCCACCTGATCATTGCTACGCAGCGCCCCAGCGTCGACGTCGTGACGGGCCTGATCAAGGCCAACTTTCCGGCGCGGATCAGCTTTATGGTCACCAGCAGCGTCGATTCCCGCGTGATCATTGACACCGTGGGCGCCGAGCGCCTCTTGGGTTCGGGCGATATGTTGTTCATGTCCCCCGATGCCAGCCAAACCATGCGTCTGCAGGGCTGCTTTGTCTCCGATCCAGAGCTTGAGCGCCTGATCGCCTACTGGAAGCGCGAGGCGGCGGCGCACAAGGGAGAGACGGTGCCCGGAGACGAGTTCGTGCAACGCGCGCTGCCCATGCTGCAAGAGATGCAGGAACCCGAGCAAGAGCCCCTCCCCGGTGAGGGCGATGAGATGCTGCCCCAGGCGATCGAGCTGGTGCAGCGCGAGGGGCGTGCTTCGGTCACGCTCCTCCAGCGGCGCCTGCGCATCGGCTATGCCCGTGCGTCGCGCTTGATCGAGTCCATGGAGGACCAGGGGATCGTCGGGCCCGACGAAGGGGGCAGTCGAGGACGGCAGGTCCTGGTCCAGTAGGCGCCGATCGCTACAGCCCGGGCCACGTCCTGCGCAGCGCCTGTCGAAGCGACGCCACTTGGCGCGCCGCATACCCCCGCGCGCGCTCTGTCTCGCGCGCCCCGATCTGCGGTCCCTCGTGGTCGTGCAGCCACGGGTCCCCGTACTGCGCGGCATACGACGACGGGATCGGATCGTCGAACGGCTCCCCTCTCATGTACCCGTATGCCAGTGTCCACACCCGCGCGACGGTGTGGACGTTGTATCCACCCCCACCCAGGGCGACCCATGGCAGGCCCAGCCCGGCAAAGGTCTCCAGCATGTGGGTGTACGCGTCAGTGGTCAGCGCAAGGTGCGCCAGCGGGTCGCCGAAATGCGCGTCGGCGCCGAGCTGCGTGACCAGCACGTCGGGCGCCATCTGCGCGGCGAGTGGCGGCACGACCTGCATAAAGGCCCACAGGTAGACCTCGTCCCCCGTATAGGGCAATAGGGGCACGTTCACGCTGTAGCCGCGCCCGTCTTCGCTCCCCGTCTCGTCCACGAACCCCGTGCCCGGAAAGAGATACTCCCCCGACTCGTGTAGCGAGATGGTCATCACCCGGTCGCTGTCATAGAACGCTGCCTGCACGCCGTCCCCGTGGTGCGCGTCAATGTCGACATACAGCACGCGCAGCCCGCGCGCGGCAAGCCACTGGATCGCGATCGCGGCATCGTTGAACACGCAAAAGCCCGAAGCGCGTCCCGGCATCGCGTGGTGCAGTCCTCCGGAGTAACTGAATGCGACGTCGACCTCGCCCTCTGCGACCAGGCGCGCCGCCATCAGCGATGCGCCCGCCTTGAGCGCTTCACTCTCGTACATGCCGGGAAAGACCGGGTTGTCCCCCGGCCCAAAGTTGTAGCGCCACGCTAGCACGTCGCGATCGCCCGCGCCCAGGCGGCGCACGGCGTCGATGTAGGTCGGGCTGTGCCACAGCGCCAGCTCGTCGTCCGTCGCAGGGACCGGGGCGCGTACCTCCGACTCTGCTCCGTCAAAGGCGCCAACCGCCTGCAGCAGCTCGTACGTCATGCGCAGCCGCTCCGGTCGCAGCGGGTGCGACGCCCCGTGACCGTGCGCCCACAGCGCGGGACTCGAGATCAACGTTGTTCTGCGCACGGCTGGTCCTCCTCTTCGGCAGCGCCGCCACAGTGCTCGACGGCGCGTCGCAAGTACGTCTTGGCCCTGGGATGCGTTCGTTCCACCGTCGACAGGATCTCGCGCATCAGAGCTCTCTGCGACGCCTGCCCGGAGGGGCAGGGGGGAGGGGGAGGCGGGAATCCCGCCTCCTGCGCATAGCGCACGATCTCCTTCTCCGGCACGTACGCCAGGGGCCGGATCACGACCAGTTGCCCGCCAAAGAACGACACGCGCGGCGCCATGGTCGTCAGCCGCCCCTGGTAGAACAGGTTGAGTAGCGTCGTCTGCGCCACGTCGTCGGCAGTGTGCGCCAGGGCAAGTTTGTTGCAGCCCAACTCACGTGCGGTCTGAAAGAGCGCCTTGCGCCGCCGCCAGGTGCAGTAGAAACAGGGCGATTGATTGGTGCGACGCGGCTCGCCTCGCACCTCCTCCGCGGCGACAATCCGGTACGCAACGCCCATCTCGTCCAGCCACGCGCGCAGGGCGGGCACGTCGGCGCGCGCCCCGCAGTCCATGTCGGTGGCGGGCGTGACGTGGATCGCCGTCACCGTGTAGCGCTCGATGCCTCGCCGCTGCACCAGCGCATCCAGCAAGGCGCAGCTGTCCTTGCCTCCGGACAGCGCCAGGGCGATGTGGTCGCCGTCCGCGAGTAGACCATAGTCGCGATGGCACTTGTTTAGCTTTTTGAGGAGGTAGAACAGCAAGACGCTGCGGGGTTCAGCTTTGCGACGCATCTCTGCCAGGTCCTGGATCTCGTGTCCGAGGGCCGACATCCTTCTCCCTGATCTCACCCTGTGCTAGCGCACGCGTTCGAGGTCCAGTCCCCGTGCAGCGGCGCGCGCCGCGCGCCAGGCAGCGCGGTCCTCGGGCGGGGGCGCGATCTCGCCCTCGGGCCTGGACACCAGCGCCAGCGCGCCCTGCGGGCAGGACAGCGTGCAGACACCGCAGCCCACGCAGCGCATCGCGTCGACCACGGCGATCTCGTCCACCGAAAGCGCACCAAAGGGACAGTGGTCCACGCACAGCCCGCAGCCGATGCATATCTCCTCGTCGACGCGGTTGACGCAAGACGAGGGTGCAATCACGGCGGGCGCGCCCGCTTCTGCGATCCCGCGCAGCACGCCGCACGCGCAGGTGCAGCAGTTGCAGATGTACCACGTGCCCGTTCTGCTGTTGGCGACCGAGTGGACCAGCCCCGCCTCGGCGGCTGTACGGAGCGTCGCCAGTGCTTCGTCTCGGGACAGGGCGCGCACCAATCCAGCGTCATCGAAAGCGCCGGGTATGCTGCTCAGGATCATACATACTTCGAGCGGGTGATCGCACGGCTCACCGATCAGCGCCTTTTGCTTGCGACAGATACATTCGGTCACGCCCCAGGCCTGTGCGCGGTCGATCAGATCGACCACCGAGTCGTAGGGCCGGATCTCTGTCTGGGCGTCGATGCGCTGCTGCACCGGCACCACGCGGTGGACCGCCGGCTGCATGCCGAGCAGCTCACGATGTGCCTGGGCAAAGTAGGCCTCGAACAGGCCCGCCAGCTCGGCGTCGAGCGTCGCCGCCTGGTTCTCCCAAAAGCCGACCACGAAGGGCATCAGCCCATATCCCACGCCGCGCTCGGTGCGTTCGACGGCGATCAAGCCGCGGCGCGCGAGGTTCTTGAGCATGTGGCGCGTTTCGCGTGCGTTCCCGCCGGTCCGCGCCGCGATCTCGGTGTGCGTCTCTCGCGTCAGGCGAAGGTCGGCGACGAGATCGGCTTCCTGCGGCGTGTAGAGCTTGGCGAGGAGGCGCAGTTCGGCGCCGTCCGCCGTGGGGGGAAAGCCCTCGGGGAGCTCGTTCAGCCGTGCTGCCAGTCGTCGATACGGGTCTAGACTCATCGCACCTGCTCCGGTGGGGCTGGTCGGGGCCAGCCAAGGGGAGCGCCGACGTGCCGCGCTCGGATCCAGCACTTGCCGAGGAGCATACCACACAAGAGGAAGCATGTCAAGGTCGTTTCGGCATGCCCTTGCCCTTTCTGCCGCTTCGCGCTATACTTGGGCTTACACCCCGCGCCGTCCCGTCCGACGCAACCCAGGGCGTGTAGCCGTGTTTACCCTTCAGTAGAGTGCGTGTGACTGTCATCCGTCTGCCCAGCCTGGGCTCAATCGAGGAGAGAGACCATGTCTGCTATCCACCTTCCTGCTGCCTCCGCGCCGCCCGAAGCATCTAGCCGTCGCGAACGCTGGGCTTGGTACCTGTATGACTTTGGGAACTCGGCCTATGCCGCCGTCGTGCTGCTGGCGATCTACTCGGCCTACTTTCAGGGTTCGGTGGTCGGCGGCGCCGAGGGCTCGCGCCTGTGGGGGATCGCCGTCGGGATCGCCATGCTCTTTGTCGCCGTTACCGCGCCGGTGTTGGGCACAATCGCTGACTTTTCGGGGGCCAAGAAGACGTTCCTGATCGTCTATACCGCCATCGCGGTCACGTTCTGCGCCCTCCTCTTCTTCGTCCAGGAGGGCGATTGGTTCATCGGCATGCTCTTTTTCATTCTCGCCGAGATCGGCTACCGCAGCGCCCAGGTGTTCTACAACTCGCTCCTTCCCGAGATCGCGCCGCGCGACGAGCTAGCCAAGATCTCGGGCAACGGCTGGGCGGTCGGATCGTTTGGCGGGATCATCTGCCTGCTCGTCGTCCTCGCCGCTGTGCTCCTCTCGGACGGGAGCGCGCTGGTGATTCGCCTCTCGCTCGTCTTCACTGCCCTCTACTTTCTCGCGTCAGCGCTTCCCTCCTTTCTGTGGATCAAGGAGCGCGCCCAGCGGCAGCCCCTCCCCGCAGGAGAGACCTATCTCTCGATCGCCTTCCGCCGTCTCAAGTCCACGGTGAGCGAAGTGCGGACCTTTCGCGAGTTCGTCAAGTTCATCGTCGCCTTCCTGATCTACAACGACGGGATCCTGATGATCCTCGACTTTGGCGCGATCCTGGGCGCCGTCCTGTATGGGATGGACCAGCAAGAGCTGATCATTTTCATGATCATCGTTCAGGTGACCAGCGTCGTCGGCGCGTGGGCGTTCGGGCTGCTGGCGAATGACTTTGGCGCCAAGCGTTCGCTGTTTATATCGCTGCTACTGATGATCGTCCCCGTCGTGTGGCTGTACTTTAGCCATTCCAAGCTGGTTTTCTATATCATCGGCGGCTTGGCGGGGCTCGCACTCACCGGCGTCCAGTCTGTCAGCCGCTCGATGATCGGCATCTTTAGCCCGCCGGGCAAGAGCGCCGAGTTCTACGGCTTTTTTGCCGTCGCCGGACGGACGTCGTCCTTTGTGGGACCGACGGTTTTCGGCGTCTTTGCCGCCTGGGCGACCCGTCGCTACGAGGAGCAGGGACTGACTGCGTTGGTCGCCGAGCAATCTGGGCATCGCCTCGCCCTGTTCACGATCCTTGCCTTTCTGGTCGTCGGCACGGCGCTGCTCCTCCTGGTCAACGAACGGCGCGCGCGCGAGGCGGCGCAGGTGGCGGAGCAGGACCCGGTGTAGCGCGTCCTCTGGCGCACGGTGGAGGGTGAGATGGTCCGGCTATCCGAACCCGAGTTCGTCTATCCGCGACGGCGGCTGATCCGCGCGGTGCTGCGCCAGCTGACGGCGGCAGCCTTTGCCCTGCTCAGCGACTTTCGTATCGAGGGGCGCGACAATCTCCCGTCCGAGGGCCCGCTCCTGGTGGTGGGCAATCACTTTAGCTTTATCGATCCCGTCGCCATGATCCGTGCCACGCCGTGGCCGATCGAGTTCGTGGGGGGATTTCGCAACCCGAGCGCGCCGCCGATCGTGACCTGGATCCCGAAGGTCTGGGGCCGCTATCCCGTGTTCCGCGGCACCGGGTCCCGCTATGCGCTGCGCGGCGCAGAGGCGGTCATGGCCCAGCGGGGCGTCCTCGGCATCTTTCCCGAGGGGGGCAGTTGGGCTGCGATGCTGCGCCCCCCTCGTCCGGGCGCCGCCTTTCTCGCTGCGCGCACGGGCGCGCGGATCCTGCCGATCGGGTTCGACGGGCTGATCGACATCTTTCCGCGCCTGCGCAGGGGGCGGCGCGCCCGGGCGACAGCCCGCATTGGCAAGCCGTTTGGGCCCTTTGGCGCCTCTGGGCGCGGTCGCGAGCGGCGGCGGCAGCTCGAAGAGATCGGTCACGAGATCATGCGTCACATCGCCGACCTGATCCCGCCCGAACGCCGCGGCTTTTACTCGGACGACCCCGCGATCCGGGCGGCTGCCAGGGGCACCGAGGTCTACCCGTGGGCCGACGCCGTCGAGGGCGAGGTGCCGTCGCTGCGCTAGGCGGGCTGGGATTTGACTTTTGCCCTCACATGGGGTACCATACCTGCGGTCGTGCTAGACGGGGAGGTAGCGGTGCCCTGTACCCGCAAACCGC
>JAFGIE010000252.1 GCA_016929775.1 Anaerolineae bacterium | reverse complement strand
GCACGAGCAGGGGTACGTGCCGCGTCGCACGGTGCTGTTTGCGGCGTGGGATGCTGAAGAGATGGGCCTCCTAGGCGCGCGGCACTACGTTGCGCATCCCAGCTATCCGCTGGAGAGCACAGTGGCGATGCTCCAACTCGACATGGTGGGAGCTGGGCGCGACCTGCTTTTCATCGACGGCGATGAGAGGCTGGGCGCCGCGCTCGCGGAGACCGCCCGCGCGCTTGGCGTCGAGTCCGCCCTGAGCCGCGACGGGCGCAGCGACCACGTTCCGTTCTGGGAAGCTGGAATTCCGGCGAGCCTGCTGATCTGGGACACGGACACGAGCGAGACCCCCACCTACCATCGCCCTCTGGACACGGTTGAGACGATCGATCTGGACAACGTACGCATGGCGGGCAGGATTGCCGGCACGGCAGCCCTGGCACTCGCCGACGGCGAACTGGGGGTGCGTGACATGCTCGCCGCGCGTGCGTCTGCGGCGGCGCAGGGAGACCTAGCTTCGTTCCTCGCCACATCGACCGAGCAGCAGCGGGCGGACGACGAGCGCTGGTTTGTTGACCTGCAGTCGGCAGGGGCCCTATCGGTGACGCTCGAGGCGCGCGAGCTCCACGTCCTGGGGAGCCGCGCTGCGGCGTTGGTCGAGATGCGGGCTGTGTGTGGCGACGGGTCCACCCAGGAGCGCACGCTCCTCGGGTCGTTGCGCGCGCAGTTTGTACACGTCGACGGTAGCTGGAAGTGGAATGGCCCTGACCTGCTCGCGGCGTCGCCCGTGGGCGGAGAAGCGATCCAGATCCGCTACCCTGAGTCGCTCGAGGCGGAACTGGCGGGTCTCGGCAGCAGCGCAGCGGCGCGTATGAGCGAGATCGCGGCGCAAGTTGGCCTGTCGGTTCCGTCTGACGTGCGCCTGCTCATCATGCCGAGCACCCAGGCGCTCCAGGCGAGCGTGGGGCTGGCGGCGGAACTGGAGGACAATGCCTGGGTCGTCCCCGGCAGCATCATGCTCAGCTACTCGCCGGCGATCAGCGGGAGCGAACAGCTGGATGAAGCCCTGGTCCGGCTGCTGCTCGTCGAAGCTGGGCTCACAGAGACGTCGGCGCCCCTGCTGTGGCAGGAGCTATCGAGCGTGGTTCGCACCGAGCACGGGTTGCAGGAGCCGCCCTCGCTGGCAAGCATCCAGGACGCGCTGGCAGCCGCCAAACCCGCTGGCGAGGACCCGGCGCTGCGTTGGGCTGCATTGGCCTACCTGATCGAAAAGCTGGGATGGCACGGCGTGGGCGAGTTGATCGCCGATGTTGGGCGCGCAGCGCAAGGCGGACCTGGCGGCGTCGACACGTTCGACGCTGCCTTGCGCAACGCTCTGGGCGTGGACCATGCTGGGTTTGAGGTTGCCTGGCGGGAGCATTGGCAAGCGCAGATCGGGGCGATGCAGGGCGCGCTCGACAATCTGCTAGCAGCGCGCGTGGATGCGGTCCGCGCGGGCGACGTGGCTGCTTTCCTGTCGACCGTTGACCCCTCGGTGCCTGGTCTTCTGGCGCAAGAGGAGCGATGGGTGCGCGATCTGGTGGCAAGCGGGGGCGCGATCGCGATGCTTGAGGGGAGGCCACTGGCGCTCGACACCGACGGGCGCCTGAAGGCGCTGGTGTCGGTGGTCCTGTGCAGCAGTGCCGCTGAGGAGTGTGATGCGGCTGAGGGCGAGCGCGTGTCCACGGTTTGGGTCCGCCAAGTGGGGGATCGGTACCAGTGGTCCGGCGCGCTTCCGGGCCGGCTGTCGGTAGGGGGCGATCACGTCCTCTATGGCAGGACTCTCCAGGAGGAGGCGCAGTCGCTGCTGCAGGAGGCGAAACGCATCCGGGCGACCCTGTCAACCCGTCTCGCCCTGCCCGCCGATGCTCCCCTGACGCTCAGCCTGTATGACCAGGAGCAGGCTTACCGTGCAGCGCTACCGCCCTCGGTCGCGGCGGCGCAGACGGGGAGCGCGTGGGTAGCACCCGATGGCGCCATACACCTTCGCGCAACTGCTGGCGCCGACGCTGCCGATCTAGCGCAGAGGCTGGCACCGTGCGTTGCCCGTGCGTTGCTGGGGCGTGTGGGGCAGGCTTCCGAATGGCTGCTCGTGGGGGGCAGCATCTATGCCTCGCAGTACGTCGACGGTGGCGCAACAGCGCGCGAGGTCGAGCGGGGACTGGACGAGCTCCTCGATGCGGTAGAGGACGGGGCTGTCCAGGACTTGCGGGAGATCGGTGACCTCGATCTCGCCCCAACCGAGGCGGTCTTGGCGCAGACACAGGCGTGGGATGCCGTTCGCTACCTCGTCTACACGCACGGTCCGGAGAGCTTGCTGGCGCTGATCGCCGCACAGGGGCGCGGTGCGGACCTCGATCAGGCGCTTCGGGAGGTGACTGGGCAGAGCTTAGCGGCGTTCAGTGCAGCGTGGCAGGACTCACTCGCGCGTGGACACAGCGTCGACGCGTGGGCGCACGTGGCAACCGGCTTTGACGAGCACAGAGCGCTCGATCACGTCGAGGCTCTGACGTCACCGGAAATGGGAGGCCGACAGACGGGGTCAACCGGCGCTGCCCGAGCCGCAGAGTATGTCGCGCGTCGCTTTGAGGAGTATGGGCTGGCGCCCGCGCTTCCCGGTCCAGGCAGCGATGGATTCATGCAGGGCTTCCCGATCAGCTACACCGCCCTGACAGAGGCGCCGCAGCTCGAGCTTGCCGGACCAGGCGGCGATCTCCTGGACGCACTGACGTACCGGGAGGACTTTGTGACGCTGCTGCACATCCTTCCTACCGGCGGTCGCGCCGAAGGAGAGGTCGTCTGGGTACGCGATGCGCACTATGCCGGTATCGACCTGGGCGGCAAGATCGCCCTACGTGTGCCGTCGCTGGACGTGACTGAAGAGGTATCCCGCGCTGTTGCCCACGGCGCGGGGGGCCTGCTCTTGGTGGGCAGAACCGCAGGGCAGCAAGCGCCGACTGCCAAGTACGCTCTGCCTGTCGTGCAGCTGGATGGCGCGCCGATCCCGGTGCTAGAGTTGACCAGGCAGGGATACGATCGACTGCTCGACGCGAGCGGGCACACGCGCGACGCGATGCTTGGCGGGCCCCCCGCGCTGCCGGTCGGCTTGGTCGCACGCATGGCGGTTCCCCTGGAAGCGCCACAGATCGTCGAGGCAGCCAACATTCTCGGCTTGCTGCGGGGACGAGATCCACTCCTGGCGGAGGAGGTCGTGGTCCTTGTCGCGCACTATGATCACGTCGGGGATGACCCGGCTGGTTGGATCTGTCCACCAGGGATCTCGGCGATGACGGACGAGCGAGCGTCGCTGTGCGAACGGGCGCCCGGTCGGCGCTACCCGGGGGCCAATGACAACGCGAGCGGGATCGCTGTCCTGCTCGAGATCGCTAGGACGTGGCAGGAAGCGGGCTACAAGCCGCGGCGCAGCGTGCTCTTTGCGGCTTGGGGCGCGCACGAACCGGGCCAAGTTGGACTGGCGCAGTATGCCGCCCACCCAGTTTGGCCACTTGAGCGCACAGCTGCCGTGCTGCACTTGGACGCGGTAGGCGGAGGGGCTGGGTACTACCTGGGCGCGCAGGCGGACAAGCTGAACGACGCCCTACTCCGTTTTACCATCGCGCGCGCGGAGGAACTCGTGGACGGGCGTCTGTCGCTTTCCAGCGCACCGGCGAGGCACGACCCGGCAGCCGTATGGCGCGATGCAGGCATACCGACCTTGTACCTGACTTGGCGCGAGGCAAGCAAAGAGCACTGGCCCACAGAGTATGCGGATCTCGTCGAACCGTACCGCCTTGGCGTCACCGGCAAGATGGTGGCCCTCACGCTTATGATGCTCGCGCGCTAGAAGGAAGCGAGACCCAGTGCGCGTTCTACTGCTGTCGCCATACTACGGGGGCAGTCACCGTGCGTGGGCGGATGGGTACGCAGCCCACAGCCGCCACGAGGTGGTGCTGTTGACCCTGCCTGCGCGGTTCTGGAAGTGGCGCATGCAGGGCGCGGCGCTGACCCTGGCGGAGCAGATTGAGCAGCTGGATAGGCCGGTCGATCTGGTCCTCGCCACGGATATGGTGAACTTGCCTGCGCTGCTCGGCCTGACGCGGCGCGTGCTGGATGCTCCTGTGGCGCTCTACTGCCACGAGAACCAGCTGACGTACCCTCTTCCGCCTGGCGAGAAGCGTGACCTCACATACGGGATGGTCAACTGGCTGTCGATGGTCGCGGCAGACCGCGTGCTGTTCAACTCGGCGTACCATCTGGAAGACTGGTTCGCAGCCCTGCCCCACCTGGTGAAGCATTTTCCGGACTACACGCACCTGCATCGCATCGCAGAGGTGCGGCGGAAAGCGGCGGTGCTCCCAGTAGGCTGCGACCTGGCTTGCCTGGATCGTGCGACCAGACCGGGGGAAGAGAGAACGGATCCACCGCTGATCCTTTGGAACCAACGATGGGAGTACGACAAAGACCCGGAGACGTTCTTTCGTGCGCTGGACGTGCTCGTGCGGGACGGGGTCGCGTTCCGCGTCGCGCTGGCGGGCTCGAACGTGCGGCAGATGCCGCACGAGTTCGAGAGGGCGCGTGAGCGGCTTGGCGAGCGGGTGGTGCACTATGGCCGAGCAGACCGCGAGACATACCGCCAGCTCTTGCGGCGGGCTGACCTCGTGGTGAGCACGGCGATCCACGAGTTCTTTGGGATCGCGATTGTCGAGGCGGTGTACTGCGGCTGCTTCCCGGTGCTTCCGCGCAGGCTCTCGTATCCGGAGGTGGTACCCGAGGCGTACCACGAGCTGTGCCTGTACGATGGGTTCGATGAACTAGTGGGGCGGCTGCGCTGGGCGCTGGCGCGTCCAAAGGCGCTCGTGGCGTGGCTGGCGGGTTTACGCAAAGCCGTTGGGCGGTTCGACTGGCAGTTGCTGGCGCCTGCATACGACGCGCTGCTCGAGGATGTCTGCGCACGGGCTGCTACGGAGCGTCGCCCCCCGCAAGACATGCCCGAGCCGTGACGGCGTAACGTGCGTTGCGCGAGGGCGCCGTGCCACGCGCCTCACGCAGGTCGCTGTGCTCTGCCGTCAACTGAGGAGGCTGAGATGAAAGTAGTCAAGCATACGCCGGATTTGCTGATACTCCGCCCTGCGACCGAAGGCCTGTGGCTGGCGCTGGCAGGGGCGCTGGTCCTCCTGGTCGGGAGCGGCGTCGGGATCTGGCTCAGCACCAAGACAGTCCTGTCGTGTACGCGCGTCGAACAGGACGCGGCGACTTGCGTGGTCGCACGTGTGCTGTTTGGCGCTACGCTCTGGGAGCGGACGGTGGAGGACGTGCGTGGTGCGCGCCTGGACGAGAAACAGGACTCCGACGACGGTGACCTGTACAGAGCCATGCTGCTTACGGGGAAGGGCGACGTGCCGTTGACGCTCGCCTGGAGCTCCGGACGCGGGCCCAAGGAGGAGGTCGTTACGCAGGTCAACGTCTTTTTCCAGGGCGGGCGCAACCGGGACCTGCAGGTGACGATGGGCGAGTCCGTCGCGTGGATCGTGCTCGTCGTCTCCAATCCTGTTGGGATTGCTATCGTGTTGGTGGGCCTGCACATGCTGCGGACAACGTGGATCCTGGATCGCTCCGCAGGGGTATTGGTCCGCCAGGTGGCTGGACTGCGTGGCCTGAGGGTAACCGAATACGACCTGGGCGAGGTCGTGGATGTCCGCGTAGCGCGCAGCAGTGGGGACGACGGGGATACGTACCGACCCGTGATCTGGCTGTCTACGGGCGAGGCGATCCCGATGACGACGTTCTACAGCTCTGGGTACCGGAGCAAGGCGCAGACCGTAGCGCTTGTCCGGGAGTTCTTGGGCCTCGGGGCGACCCCTGACGAAACCGAGTGGGACTAGGCGCGCCGGTCCCGTGGGCCGACCCGAGCAGGTCCACGCGTGGGCCATGGTGACGCCTGCCGCGGGGGTAGGCGTCGCAAGCTTGGCCCGACCTGCTTTCGTGGTATAATGGGTGCACGGCGTGCGGTTCGCGGTTCAGCACGCCACAGCCGATGGAGCAAGAGCGTCTGTGTGAGGAGGGTAGACACATGGAGTACCGTACCCTGGGCAAGACTGGGATCCAGGTCTCAAAGCTCTGCTTTGGGACGATGTCATTCGGGGGGGACGCAGACCGAGAGACCTCTGCGGCGATGTACGCGCGCTGCCGCGACGCGGGCATCAACTTTTTCGACACGGCGAACGTGTACTCAGCTGGCGAGTCGGAGCGCATCCTAGGCGCCCTGATCGCAGGGCATCGAGACGAACTCGTGATCAGCACCAAGTTCTGCTTCCCCATGGGCGAGGGCGTCAACGACAAGGGCGCCTCGCGACGACATCTGATGCTTGCGGTCGAGAGCAGCTTGCGGCGGCTGGGGACCGACCGAATCGATCTGTACTTTGTGCACACATTCGACCCGCTGACGCCGATGGAGACCACGCTGCGTGCGCTGGATGACCTGGTGCGGCAGGGCAAGATCCTGCATCCCGGTGTCAGCAACTGGGCGGCGTGGCAGATCGCTCGGGCGTTGGGCGTCTCAGCCAGGGAGGGACTGGCGCGATTCGAGTGTATCCAACCGATGTACAACCTCGTGAAGCGTCAAGCTGAGGTCGAGATCCTGCCGCTCGCGGCGTTTGAGCAGATCGGCGTGATCTCGTACAGTCCGCTCGGCGCAGGCCTCTTGACGGGCAAGTATGGCGTGGACCGGCGCCCGGCGTCTGGACGACTGGTCGAGAACGACATGTACGTCCGTCGTTACGCACCCGACGCCTACTATGAGGCTGCAGACCGTTTTGTCGCCCACGCAGAGGCGCGAGGCGTGTCGCCGGTATCGCTTGCAGTAGCCTGGGTGATGTCCCATCCGGCGTTGACCGCGCCGATCATCGGCGCGCGTAACTTGACACAGCTGGAGGGCTCGCTGGGCGCGCTCGAGATCGAGATGACGCCCGAGTGGCGGAACGAGCTCTCGCTGCTCTCAGAGACGCCGCCGCCCGCCACCGACCGACTCGAGGTGCAGAGCGGGGTGGTCTATGCCGGGGCGAAGGCCAAGTAAGATGGCACTACATCGACTCGAACCCCAAGTCTACCACTACACGTTTGCCGCACACCCGCCGGCGCTGCGGATTGAGCCCGGCGACCGGGTAGTCGCGGAGACGCGGGATGCGTTTGGCCTCGATCGGCATCGCCAGCCGCTGCCCGAGGCGATGAAGCCGGATGCGCCCGGAACATCGCTGCGCGAATCCAACCCCGTCGTAGGCCCCGTCTATGTCCAGGGCGCCAAGGAGGGGGATCTCTTGGCGGTCCGCGTGCTGAGGATCGACATCACGCGGGATGTCGCGATCAGCAAGCAGAACACGAACTTTGGGTCGCTGACGGGGGAGGGCCCGGGTCACATGCTGCTCTACAACGAGCCCATACCCACGATCTGGTACGAGTGGCAGCTGGACCTGGAGCGGGGCGTGGGGGTACTCGAGCTGCCCGACAGCCGCCTACGTCGTGTTGAGATTCCGCTCCGACCGTTCATCGGGTCGATCGGCGTGGCGCCGCGCTATGGTCGGGTCGAGATGACATTGACGCCGGGCGAATACGGTGGGAACATGGACTACCCCGAGGTCGGCGCCGGGAGCACACTGTACCTCCCTGTATGGGTCGATGGGGCCTACCTCTCTTTCGGCGACGTGCATGCGGCGCAGGGGGACGGCGAGGTCAATGGGACGGCGCTCGAGGTACCGGCAGAGGTCATGCTCGAGATCGGCCTGTGCAAGGGGCAGGCAAGCGACTGGCCCCGCCTAGAGACGGACACACACATCATGACACTGGGGAGCACGCGTCCTCTGATGGACTGCGTGCGCCTGGCTCAGATCGAGCTACTCAACTGGCTGGTGCACAGCTATGGCTTTCGACGCGAGGAGGCGTGGCAGCTTAGTGGGCAGGTGGGCAGCATGCGGATCGGGAACGTGGTGGATCCGTGCTACACGGTCGCAGCCCGCTTTCCCAAGGCCTACCTGCCTCCGGGGTAGACGCATCCGTCGGTAGGGGAGCGAGCAGCGTGCCACATCGTGCTTTCGCCATCGCCGCGCACCCGGACGACATCGAGTTTATGATGTCCGGGACGTTGATCCTGCTGGGGCGCGCTGGATACGAGCTGCACTATATGACGATCGCCAATGGGTCGTGCGGCAGCGAACGGCTGGACGCCGAGACGATCGTACGCATCCGGCGCGAGGAATCACGGGCTGCAGCAGCGCTCGTCGGCGCGGTGTACCACGAGAGCCTGGTCGACGATCTCGAGATCCTCTACGACCTGGGCACGCTGCGCCGTGTGGCGAGCGTGCTTCGCACCGTCGCGCCCGAGATCGTCCTCACCCATTGGCCCGACGAGTACATGGAGGATCACTCGAACACCAGCCGTCTGGTGTGCACGGCGGCTTTTGCGCGCGGGATGCGCAACTTTCGCACGGACCCGGCGCAGTCGACGACCGGGCAAGCGGTGACGATCTATCACGCACTGCCATATGGCCTGCACGAACCGCTCGGCCAACTTGTCCACCCAGAGATGTACGTTGACGTCACCGACGTGATGGAGATCAAGCGTGCGATGCTGGCGACACACCGCAGCCAGAAGGAATGGCTGGACGCCAGCCAGGGCATTGACGCCTACCTGGACGAGATACGACGGATGTGCCGCAGTGTGGGGCACATGTCTGGACGTTATGCGTACGCCGAGGGCTGGACACGGCGCCTGCACCTGGGGTACTGCAGCCCGGGCGCCGATCCGCTCCGTGCGGCGATCGGACCGCTGTGCACGCCGGGGAAGCAGCCGCCCGCGCCCGAGTGAGCGGTGCGCCGCTCGAGCGCGCGTTGGACGTGCGGTCAGGAAGGATGGGATCATGATGTACATCGGCGCGGACTATTATCCGGAGCATTGGCCACGAGAGAGGTGGGAGACCGATGCGCGCATGATGCGCGAGGCGGGGTTCAATGTCGTTCGCATGGCAGAGTTCGCGTGGGTCGACCTGGAGCCGCGCGAAGGGGTGTACGACTTTGGATGGCTAGACGATGCGTTGGCGGTCTTGGATAGGGAGGGGATCCAGGCGATCCTGTGCACGCAGACCGCGACGATGCCAGCCTGGGTCGCTCACACGTACCCCGAGACGTTGGCGATGAAAGGGGATGGCACGCGCGTCACCTGGGGCGTGCGCAAGAACAACTGCTTCACCTCTGGGGCGTACCGCCTGTTATCCGAACGGATGACGCGCGCCATCGCAGAGCACTTCCGGGATGCACCGAACGTGATCGGCTGGCAGACGGACAACGAGTTTGGGAACCCGGTCTGCTATTGCGACAGCTGCCGCACACGCTTTCAGGACTGGCTCAGGACCCGGTACGGATCCCTTGCCGAGCTGAACCGTGCCTGGGGCACGCACTTTTGGGGACACAAGTACGGCACGTGGGCTGAGATCGTGATCCCGGACGACCCGCAGACACACAACCCAAGCGCTTGCCTGGACTGGCAGCGGTTTGTGTCGTGGTTGAACGTGCGCTTCCAGCGCGACCAAGTGCGTATCCTGCGCGAGGTCTGTCCCCACCACTTTGTGACGCACAACCTCATGGGGCTGTTCCACGAGCTGGACTACTATGCGCTGGCGGAGGACCTGGATCACGTCAGCTGGGATAACTACCCGGTGTGGGGCGAGCCCGAGGTGCCCTACCGCGCCTCCGAGGGCGCAGACTTGATGCGCAGCCTGAAGCGGAAGAACTTTTGGATCATGGAGACCACGGCTGGTCCCGGAGGCTGGGGAACGTATGGGCGGAACCCACGACCGGGCGAAATCCCAAAGATCGCGCTGCAGCAGGTGGCGCATGGCGCCGACGCGATCGTCTGGTTCCGCTGGCGGACGTGCACGGCGGGGAGAGAGCAGTACTGGCACGGGCTGCTGGGCCACGACGGCAAGGGCTTACGCCGGTACCAGGAAGCGGCAGGGACCGCGCGCGCCCTACGCAAGATCGAGGACGTGCTGCAGGGCACGACGGTCCAGGCGCCGGTGGCGATCATCTATGACTATGACAGCATCTGGGCGGTTCGGATCCAGCCCGGCTACAGCGACAACACGTACCACGCGGCGATGGATCGGGTTTATCGGGCGCTCTTTCGCGCCGGTGTGAATGTCGACTTTTGCCGGGCGACGGACGATCTGAGTCCGTACAAGGTCGTGTTCGCCCCCGATCTCTACGTGCTGCCTGATGGCGTGGCGCGCGCCCTGAGCGACTATGTGCAGCGGGGCGGCGTGCTGTATGCCGATTCACGCACTGGCGTCAAGGATGAGACGGGGCTCTGCCATGCGCGGACGCTCCCGGGATTGCTGTCCGATGCACTCGGGATCGAGATCGAGGAGTACGAGTCGCTCGGCGCGGCGTGGGGACGCGGGCCCGCGTTCACCTACAGGCTGGTGGGCGAAGGCGAACTGGCAGGCGACTATACGGCGACCCAGACCGCCGAGTGGGTGCAGCCTGTGAGCGCCGATGTCCTAGCCCGGTACGATGAATGGCATCTGGCGACATATGCGGCGGCAACGCGAAACCGGTACGGGCGCGGCTATGGCTACTTTGTCGGCACTGTGCCTGCCGAGGAGTCGCTCTATGACCGGCTGGTGGCAGACATGCTGGCGCGCGCGGGGGTTGACGTGCCAGAGGGGCTGCCACCAGGCGTGGAGCGCTCTGAGCGCGTGGGCGCGGGGAAGCGGCTCCTGTTCCTGATCAATCACACGGAAGAGGAACAGCGCGTCCCTGTGCCACCGGGACAGATGGAGCTGCTGTCTGGGACAGAGACGGGGGAGGAGTTGGTCCTCGACCGTCTGGGAGTCGCCGTCATCCAACTGCCCTAGGGTGCGGCGCCTGACAAGGGTAGGTGCACGGAGCTACGTCCGTCAGCGAGCGCAGAGAGGTGAGGCAGACGATGAGCGACAGCGAGATGGTGCCCTATTTCACCGATCCGACGGGGCGCGAACACCCGCTGACGGGCGATGTCGTGACCATCGGGCGCGCCGTGGAGAACGAGATCGTGATCACCAGCAAGCGCGTCTCGCGGGAGCACGCGCGGGTCACGCGCGAGGGCTGGCGGTCGGTGCTCGAGGACCTGGAGAGCACGAACGGCACCTACCTCAACGACGAGCGCCTGGTGTCACCGACAGAGCTGCGTGACCAGGATCGGGTGGCGATCGGCGATGTCGTGCTCATCTATCACGACCCGGACATCACGTTCCGTGACACGGTGTTTCCACAGCTAGAGATCGATGTCGAGGGCGCAGTGGTCCGCGTAGACCGGCGCGTGGCGTCGCTGTCGCCGAAAGAGTTCGCGCTGCTGGTGTACCTGTACGAGCACCAGGGCCAAGTGCGGTCAAAGGACGAGATCGGCGAAGCCGTGTGGCCCGAGTACCAGGGCGAGGTGTATGACTACCAGGTCGAGAACCTCGTGCGACGTCTGCGCGCCAAGCTGGAGGTGGCGCCAGGGGAACCGCGGCTCCTCATTACGGTACGCGGGCGGGGCTACAAGCTGGCGACGCAGCCATAGTGCCTAACGGTTAGCGGTCATGTGACAGGTGTGAACGGCGCCAGTGGTCTGCGCGTCGTAGTACGCGGCGCGCCTCGGATGGGGCCGAAGGGAGATCGATTTGCCTTCTCTAGAGGGACGCACGCTGGGCCGATACCAGATCCTCGAACCATTGGGGCGGGGCGGTATGGCGCACGTGTTCCGGGCATACCATGCGCAGCTTGACCGCCACGTTGCGGTCAAGGTGCTGCATCCCGAGCTCGTGGACGACGAGCCCTTCCTGGCGCGTTTCCGGCGGGAGGCACGGGCGATCGCCGCCCTGCGGCATCCGAACATCGTCCAGGTACACGACTTTGACGTGCAGGATGGCGTGTACTATATGGTCATGGAGCTGCTCGAAGGGGACACGCTCAAGGCCCGGCTCGCGGATTTCGCGCAGCGCGGCGAGCGGATGCCGATCGGCGAAAGCGTGCGCATCCTAATCGACCTGCTTGCTGCCTTGGCCTATGCCCACGGCGAGGGCGTGGTGCACAGGGATATCAAGCCCGCCAACATCTTGCTCACCCGGCGCGGCGAGGCGGTATTGGGAGACTTTGGCATCGCCCAGATCGTGGGGGCTACGCGACACACGGCGTCGGGCGCCCTGATCGGTACCCTGAGCTACATCGCGCCGGAGCTCGCCCTGGAGGGTCACTGTGATGCGCGCAGTGACCTCTATTCGCTGGGGATCGTGCTGTACGAGATGCTCGCCGCGCGCAAACCCTTCGCAGCCGACACGCCGCTCGGGGCGCTGATCGAGCACCTGCGGGCACCGCTGCCCTCCGCACGCCTGCGCTGCCCGGATGTGCCGGTAGAGCTGGATGCTGTGGTTGCCCAGGCACTGGCGCGGGATCCGGATGTGCGCTACCAGAGCGCCGAAGAGATGGCAGACGCGCTGCGCAGGGCAGCACAGGAAGCCGGGATCGACGTGCCGGCGCGCGTCTCGCTGCCGGCGTTGACCACAGCCCAGGGCAGATCTCTGCCCGCCAAGGTCCTCTCTGGTGAGCAGCGAAACCGGCTGGTCGATCCACGCTTGGTCGAGGCAGACACAGAGTTGGCTGAGGGAGGCGCGCACCAGGATGCGGACGGAGATTCGGCTGGTGGATCGCGCGGACGATTGGGGCGGGCCATTGCGCGTGCGGCAGCATTGGTCGTGGTCGGGAACCTGGCGGCGGCGACCTTGGCGGCGCTGACGGACCGATGGGCGGTCTTTGCCACGGGTTGGCCTGTTGAGCTCTTGCTGCTGGGACTGGGGTTGTGCATTGTCATGGGCGCTGCCTCGAGCATCTGGCTCCTGATCCCGGTCGGCGTGCTCCTCACGAATGGCCTGTTGCTGTCGTACACTTCTCTGACGGACCGCTGGACGCAGTGGCGCGTCCTGTGGCCCCTCGATCTATGGGTCGTGGTGTGCGTGGTTGGAGTCACGATGTGGCTCTCGCGGCGGAGCGACAGCGGGCGCCGCCTGAGCCGGTGGCTGGGGCGCGCGTTGGCCTGGACCGCTGGTACCTGGAGTGTGCTGGTCATCGTGGCGGCGACGGTCGCCTGAGCGGGCTGCCGCCGTCAGGGCTTCACGGAGACGCGTTAAGGCGGCAGAGCGTGCACTCTCGCACCTACGTTCAGAAAGGAGACACGGATGGCACTCGACCATGGGGTCGTTGAGGGCTCGCTGAGCTATGCCCTCGACGTCTACCGGCGCACTGCGCGTGCGCTTGACCCGGCGGCGGGGTACCCCCGCTGCACAGATGACGCCGGTCGGTGGGAGACGACGCCTGCCAGCGGCTGGACGAGCGGCTTCTACGCGGGCGTGTTGTGGTATCTGTACGAGTACTCGGTCGACGCCGGGATGCGGGATCTGGCTGAACGGTGGACTGCAGGGCTGGACGGGCAAAAGCTCGACACGCGATCACACGATGTGGGCTTTCAGATCATGTGCAGCTTTGGCAATGGGTACCGCTTGACCGGCGCCGCAGCGTACAAGGATGTCATCCTCCAGGCGGCGCGCTCGCTGGCGACCCGGTACAACCCGATTGTCGGTGCGACGCAGTCCTGGTCGTGGAACCGCGATCCGCCGATCTGGCAGTACCCGGTGATCATCGACAATATGATGAACCTGGAGCTCTTGTTCTGGGCGGCAAAGAATGGCGGTCCGCGCGAGCTGTATGATGTGGCTATCCAGCACGCGCGCACGACGCAACGGTGTCACGTGCGCCAGGATGGCAGCACCTATCACGTAGTGGACTTTGATCCGGCAACAGGAGCAGTCGTGAGAGGCCTGACGTGGCAGGGCTACGCGGACGAATCCGCCTGGGCGCGAGGTCAAGCTTGGGCGATCTATGGCTTCACGATGTGCCACCGCGAGTCCGGCGATGCGCAGTTCCTGGCGACTGCACAGCGGTTGGCAGACTATTACATCGATCGCTTGCCGGAGGACCACGTTCCCTACTGGGATTTCTGTGCGCCCCGGATCCCTGACGAGGAGCGGGACGCCTCGGCGGCGGCGATCGCGGCAGCCGGGCTGCTCGAGCTGAGCGAATTCGCGCCGACAGGAGCTGCGCGCTACCGCTCCACTGCAGAGGCGATCCTGGCGAGCTTGTCCCAACCGCCCTACCTGACCGCCGGCACAGGGAGTGACGCCGTACTGGATCACAGCGTGGGCAGTCGTCCTTCGGACAGCGAGGTCGACACCTCGATCATCTACGGCGACTACTACTATGTAGAAGCACTGCTACGGTACCGGCGCTCCAGTGGTTAGGGCAACGCACGACATCGCGCACGCAGATCGCGTCTTTTCCACTCGGCTGCGCCTGCTCCTCTCCGACGAGCTGAAGCCGCCGCTCGGCAAGGGCGGCGGAATGGCCCTATCGCGCTGTGGACCATATGACCGACCTATGCGGGCGCGTGGACGTTGGAGGCGGCGATGAGCCGATCGGGCGGGGACACGCGTGGCCCGGCGTATCGTATCTGTACGCGGCGCCTGGTGATCCGCTGCTGGGAGCCAGCGGATGCGCCGCTCCTCAAGGAGGCGATCGACGCGAGCCTCGACCACCTGCGCCCGTGGATGCCCTGGGCGAGGGGTGAGCCGCAGAGCGTCGAGGCAAAGGTCGATCTGCTACGGCGCTTCCGCGGGGCGTTCGACCTCGATCGGGACTATGTGTACGGTGTCCTGAGCCGTGACGAACGCCTCGTGCTCGGCGGGACGGGCCTCCACACGCGGCTCGGGTCGGGGGCGCTCGAGATCGGCTACTGGATCCGGGCGGACCATGCGAACCAGGGCCTAGGGACCGAAGTTGCCGCCGCCCTGACGCGGGTCGCGTTCCAGGTCAACGGGGTCGAGCGGGTCGAGATCCACTGCGATGTCGCTAACGCGTGGAGCGCCGCGATCCCGCGCAAGCTTGGCTACGTGCACGAGGCCACTCGCCGCTCGCACGCGAGCGGCGGGCACGATGTGGTTGTAGGCACGATGATCTGGACGCTCTTTGCCCACGAGCTCTTGGGCAGCCCGGCTGCGCTCGCCGCGGTCGAGGCGTATGATGCGATGGGGCAGCCGATCGCCATTCCAGCAGTGGAGGATCGGACATGAAGGTGTACATCTCGGTCGATATGGAGGGGATCGCGTGCGTCACGCGGACCCGTCTGGAGGGCTCTGATCGCGAAGCCGCGCGCAGGTGGATGACCGGAGAGGCCAACGCCGCGATCGAGGCGGCGTTCGAAGCAGGGGCGACAGAGGTCGTCGTTGCCGACTCACACGGGGATATGCTCAACATCCTGCCCGATGAGCTCGACGAGCGCTCGCTGTTGGTGCGCGGCACGCCGCGTCCACTGACCATGATGGAAGGGCTGGACGGGTCGTTCGATGCGGCTTTCCTGATCGGCTACCACGCCATGTCCGGCACGAGCACCGGGGTCCTGGCGCACACGTACACGGGCCATGCCAACGCAGTGCGCCTCAACGGGACCGTGGTGGGTGAGACAGGGTTCAATGCGGCGATCGCCGGACACTTTGGCGTGCCGGTCGCGTTGGTTTGCGGCGATGACACGCTTCAGGATGAGGTAGCAGCGCTGATGCCCTGGACCGAGCGCGTGATCACCAAGTGGGCGATCAGCAACTGGTCCGCACGCAGCCTGACCCCAAAGGCCGCGCAGAGCCGGATCCGGGCGGGTGCAGCCCGTGCGCTGCGCCGGTTGTCCGGCATGCCGCCCCTGGCGATGGACACGCCCGTGCGCTTTGAGGTGGAACTCGGCCCACCTTTGTGGGCGACGCTGGGCGCCGATGTCCCTGGCGTGGAGCGCCTGAGCGGACGGACGTTGGGGTACGAGGGCGCGGACATGCTGGATGTGGTTCGCGTGTGGCGGCTGATCCTCAACGCCAGCGGTTCGCAGACCCCCCTCTAGTTCCCGAACACGCCGCACGGGGCACGCTGCTCGCTGGATAAGGCGAGCGCTGCGAGATGGCGCGCGGCAGGGCTGCACAGACCACAGCGCCGCCGGCGCTGGACCCACGCCGCGCAGTAGGCAGGGCAACGAGCCAGGCTATGCAGGTACAGATCCGCGGGGCAAGCGAACACAATCTCAAGGACGTCGACGTCGAGATCGGCGATGGACTGACCGTGGTTACGGGCGTTTCCGGGTCGGGCAAGACATCGCTGGTCTTTGATGTGCTGTACCACGAGGCGCGGCGCCGTTTTCTCGACGTCTTTGCCGCCAGCGGTGGGGGGCTGCGACTGGCGCCCGCAAAGGTCGAGTCGGTGACCGGTCTGGGTCCCGCGATCGCCGTGGGGCAGAACCTATTGAACCGCAATCCTGGATCGACGCTGGCGACGGCGTCTGGGCTGCACCCCTTCCTGCGTTTGCTCTACGCACGCTTTGGGGAACGGCGCTGCTGGCGCTGCGGGGCTGCGCTGTCTGTATTGGCTGAAGACGAGATCGTCGAGCGCGTGATGCGGCTGAGCGAAGCCCAGGACGTGGGCGTGTACGCCGTGCTGATGCGCGGCGTGCGAGGAAGCCACAGCACCCTGCTGCGCGCGCTGAGCGCGATGATGGGAGGGCGCGCACTCTGGGTTGACGGGGTACCGTGGGAGGGGCAGGCGCTTGAGCCGACAGCGCGGCACGACCTAGATGTTTTGGTGGCAACCTGCGGTCCCTCGTCGTCGGTCGTGAACGTGCGTCAGGCGCTCGGCAGCGCTTGGCGTTTGGGCGCAACCGCCGTGGACGTGCGGGCGGGCAGCACCACTGAGACGCTCTCGGTCGCGCCAATGTGCATCGCGTGCGGGGCGTGGTTCAACGACCTCGAACCCGTCCACTTTCACAGCCCATGCCCTTACTGCGGCGGGGAGGGCTGCCCGCGATGCGCCGGCACGGGACTCCATCCCGAGGCAGCTGCGGTGCGCTGGCAGAACTTGCGGCTGCCGGATCTCCTCGCCCTCTCTGTAGACCAAGCCCACGTCCTGTTCGAGGGGTCAGCGCTTCCCACATCGGGCTCACGGCTTCTCTCAGAGATCAGGCGGAGGCTGGATGCGCTGCTGCGGGTGGGCTTGGGGTACGTGTCCCTGAACCGCCCGTCGCCTTCGCTGTCGCGGGGCGAGTCGCAGCGCGTCCGGCTTGCAGTGGCGTTGACCAGCCGCCTGGAGGACATGCTGCACGTGCTCGACGAACCGACGATCGGGCAGCACCCAGCCGACGTTGCGCGCCTACTTCCTGCCTTCCGCGATCTGCTGGGGCCAGTCGTGTACGTCGAGCACGACCGGTTGGCTGCCGCCGCCGCGGATCGTGCGATCGATCTTGGCCCTGGCGCAGGCGAGGCGGGAGGCAGGGTCGTGTTCCGCGGGACGCCCGCCGAGCTCTGGCACGCCGAGACGGCGACGGGGCGCTATTTCAGCCTGCGGGAGCGCGTCGCGCTGCCCCCCTCGCGCCCGCCGCCGGACGCGTTTCTGACGGTGCGCGGCGCCTACCTCAGGAACCTGCGGGACGTGGACGTGTCGATCCCGTTGGGACGCTTGACCGTGATCAGCGGCGTGTCCGGTTCGGGCAAGAGTACGTTTGTCGAGGACGTGCTGGCGGCGTCCCTGGCGGAAGGGTGCCCGGTCGGCTGTCGGCGGGTAGAGGGAGCGCCGGTCAAGGCGGTGATGATCGATCAGTCTCCGATCGGGCGCAACCCCCGCTCGAACCCGGCGACCTACACCAAGCTTTCAGACGTGATCCGCGACCTGTATGCCTCCTCGACCGGGCTGTCGCCCTCGCACTTTTCCTTCAACCGTCCCGAAGGCGCCTGCCCGACCTGCAAAGGCCTGGGTGCGGTGGAAGTGCAGATGCGCTACATGCCCTCGACGTGGATCCCGTGCGCGGACTGCGAAGGGCAGCGCTTCAACGAGCAAGTGCTTGCGGTGGAAGTGCGTGTTGGAGACGAGGCGCTCTCGATCGCCGACTTGTATGCGCTGAGCATTGCCGAGATCGCCGAACGCCTGCGCGGCGACCGGCGACTACCGCGCCAGGCCCGGCGCACAGCGCGGCGGATTCTCGGCGCGCTGTGCGACATCGGGCTCGGGTACCTAGAGCTGGGCCAGCCCTCTCCCACGTTGTCTGGGGGCGAGGCTCAGCGGGTCAAGCTGGCGCGCTACCTGGGCCGACGCTCGCTGTCGCACAACCTGCTGATCATGGATGAGCCCTCGACGGGCCTCCATCCGCAGGACATTGCAGGGCTGCTCAAGGTGCTCGACCGCCTCGTGCGCAGCGGCGCCACCGTGGTCGTGGTGGAGCACAACACGGACATCATCCGTGCCGCGGACTGGTTGGTCGACCTGGGCCCGGGAGCTGGACCAGCCGGCGGACGTGTGCTGTACTGCGGTCCTCCTGCAGGGCTGCTCTCGTGTACGGACTCGATCACCGGGCGCGCGCTACGGCAAGAGGAACGCGTCGTGCCCGCGCGCGATGGGGGAGCGCGAGGGGCGAGCGGCGCCAGGGGATCCGCGATCGAGGTGCGCGGCGCCCGGGCCAACAACCTGCGGAACGTAGACCTGGACCTGCCCAAGGGGGCGCTGACCGTCGTCACGGGCGTCTCCGGATCTGGCAAGTCGAGCCTGGTCGGCGACGTGTTGGAGGCTGAGGCGAGGCGCCGCTACCTGGAGAGCCTGTCCCTGTATGAGCGGCAGGGCACGAGCGAGGGGCCCGAGGCTCCGGTGGATGCGATCCGTGGCCTAGGTGTGGTGGTGACGGTAACGCCCAGTCGCCGCATGCGTATCCGGCGTGCGACCGTGGGCAGTGTGACCGAGATCGCCCACCACCTGGCGGTCTTGTTGTCCTGGGCGGGGACGCGACGTTGCGTGCAGTGCGGGTCCGAGATGGTCCGCGATCGGCTTAGGTGGCGCTGTCCGTCGTGCGGCGAGAGTTCGCCCATTGCCAGGCCCCGGCACTTTGATCCGAGCACCTACGCCGCCGCGTGCCTGACCTGCAACGGGGTGGGGACCCTGCGCAAGCCCAACCCAGACAAGCTGATCGTCCATCCTGAGAAGCCGTTGTGCGGCGGGGCGATGCACTCGCCCGGCTTCTTTCCCAAGGGATACCTGTGCAAGCCCTACAACGGCGGGTACTATGTCGTGCAGGCCTTCGCGCGGCGGCACGGGTTCGACCCAGCCACGACGCCCTGGAACCAGTTGAGCCCAGAGGCGCAGCACGGCTTCCTCTACGGCGAGGAAGAGCCGCTGCAGGTGATCGCGGAGAGCCGGACGGGCCGAACGCGCACGTACGTAGAGCGCTTTCGCGGGTTTTACGGCTGGATCGGCGATTGGGACGCGGGCGGCACGTACACCGACACGCAAGTGTGCCCTGACTGCGGCGGGGGAAAGCTCCGAGCCGAGTACGCAGCGGTCCATCTCGGCGGGCACAACCTACACGCGCTAAGCGAGATGCCGCTGGACGGGCTAGCAGACGTCCTAGCGGGCGTGCGCGCCGGCGTGCCAGAGATCGCGATGTCGAGCCTGGACACGGCGCTCCGTCGTCTGCGGTTCCTGCGCCAGGTTGGGCTGGGCTACGTGCAGCTGAACAGGCCTGCTTCCTCGCTCTCCGCCGGCGAGGCGCAGCGGATCGCCCTTGCCGGGCTGCTGGGCAGTGGCCTGACCTCGCTCACCGTGCTGCTCGACGAGCCGACGCGCGGGCTCCATCCGCGCGAGGTCGGTGCGCTGGTCGAGGCGCTGGCTGAGCTCCGCGATGAGGGGAACACGGTCGTCGTGGTGGAACACGATCTCGAGCTGATCCGAGCTGCGGACCACATCGTTGACATGGGACCGGGGGCAGGCGCGTTAGGAGGGCGCATCGTCGCCCAGGGACGCCCGGGGGACGTGGCGCAGTCGGATACGGTCACCGCTGCCTGGCTGCGAGGGGAGCGATCGACGGATGCCTTCGACCGGCGCCCAGCCCAGGGCTGGATGACGGTGCGCGGGGCGCGGGCAAACAACCTGCGCCGGATCGAAGTCCGCTTTCCCCTCGGTTGCCTGACAGGGCTGTGCGGCGTGTCAGGCTCGGGGAAGAGCACGTTGCTGATCGACACACTGGGGCGCGCGCTGGCGCCCGCAAAGCAGACGACGTCCGTCGCTTACGAAGAGATCGAGCCCGGAGAACATGACGCGATCGAGGGCGCGCCGAGGCGCGTGGTGCTGGTTGACCAGTCGCGCCGCGGTTTGCGCAGCCCCGTGTCGTACCTCGCGCTCAGCGGCCCGATCCACCGGTTGTACGCACAGAGCGAGGATGCACTGGCGCTGGGACTGAGCGAGAAGGTGCTGAGCCGAGGCTGCCAGGTGTGCGGAGGGAGCGGCACGATCCGCATCGATATGGGATTCCTGCCGGACGTGTACCTGCCGTGCGAGGTGTGCCGCGGCACGGGCTACTGCCCTGAGGCGTGGGACGTCCGGCTCCGCGGCGTCTCATTGCCCGAGCTACTAGGCATGACGATTGACGAGGTCTGTGCGCGGTTCCCCGACGAGGATGGCCTCACACGCCTGCTATCGGTTGCAGGCGAGGTCGGGCTGGGCTACTTGGTGCTGCGGCAGCCTGGCTATGCCCTCTCGGGGGGCGAAGCGCAACGGCTCAAGATCGCAAAGGAGCTCTCCCGACGGGGTCGCGCCACATCGGGCAGCACGCTCTACATCCTGGATGAGCCGACGGTCGGGCAGCACCCGGAGGACGTCAAGCGACTGGTCGGCGTGCTGCACCGGTTGGTCGAGGGTGGGCACACGGTACTGGTCGTCGAGCACCACCCACACGTGCTCGCCGCGTGCGACTGGCTGATCGAGTTGGGCCCAGGGGGTGGACCTGAGGGCGGGCTGGTGATCGCACAGGGACCGCCCGAGGAGGTCGCGCAGGGCGACACGCCTACTGCGCCTTACCTGCGGCGTGTGCTGGTAGGTGCCTCATGAGCGAGAGAGCGATCTCCTGGGCGCCTCTGCTGCTTGCCGATCCCTCTCCCTGTCTGAGACTGCTGGTGCTTGGCGAGCTGTTGGGGCGTGCGCCGGATGACCCCGAGATGGGCGAGCTGCGCGGGCTGCGTGACGGTGACCCGCTGTTGGCCGACCTGCTGAGCGCCCAACACACCGACGGTTCGTGGACGGCTGACGGACGGATGTGGCAGGGCGGTCCGCTGCGCGCCACATCACTGGCTCTCATGCGCCTGGGGTACCTGGGACTTGGGCCCGAGCATCCCGCCGTGCGTCGAGGCGCCGAATACCTGTTCACCTGTCAGCAAGCCGATGGCGCATGGCCCATCCCCGGCAGCGATGCTGAGCCAGACGCGCGAGACGGGTATGACGTGATCCCTCTACAGACTGCGTTCCCGCTGCGCGCCCTCGCT
>JAFGIE010000251.1 GCA_016929775.1 Anaerolineae bacterium | reverse complement strand
CCGATGATGCTGGACGACCTGGGCCTGATCCCGACGATCAAGCGCTACGTGAGCAGCTGGAGCGAAAAGACGGGGATCGAAGCCGAGTTGACGACCTCGGGGCAGCCACACCGGTTGGCGCCGTACAGCGAGGTGACCATCTTTAGGGCGATCCAGCAGTTGATGCAGAACGTCGAGCAGCATGCCAACGCCACACGGGTGCGCATCTCGCTCGAACTCAACGGTCAAACGGCGCGCGCAACCGTTCAAGATGACGGGATCGGCTTTGACATCGACGAGGTGATGGCTGCCGCCGACGCGCGCAAGACGCTCGGCATCGCCTCGATCATGGACCGGGTACACATGCTGGGCGGGTCGCTCGTCCTCGAGAGCGCGCGCGGGGTAGGCACCAAGGCAGTCCTCGAGGTGCCCGAGAGCTGATCGCCGACAGCGCACTCGTCCAGGGAAAAAACGGAGGCCAAGCCAACCGGCTTGGCCTCCTGTGCGTCTCGCCCGCTCGGCGACACAAAACCTGCTAGCGCCAGAGCGTGACCCCGTGCGTGAGCAGGGAGCAGGTGCCAGTCAGTCCGACCGGCTCGATCTCGCCGCTCTGGACGAGCACGCTCTTGAACTCACCGTACAGGATCTTGTTCTCCTTGTCGTCCTCTGGGATCGTCGCAGTGACAAAACCGACGATGTGGTAGAACCAGTTGTTGCTGCCCCCACCACCCGCGGTGGGGAAGTCGCCCCCATTGGGCCAGTTGATGTCTGTCCACTCGTCGCCGTTCGCCCAGTTCCGGTAGACGGTGGGGCTTTCTGCCCCGTCGCCCCACTCGTTGGGGAGGTCCTCCTGCAGATACGCCACATCAAAGACGGGACACGCTACCTCGCTGCCCCCCCACGAGTCATAGACCTCCGTGAGAGACGTCGTCTTGGAGCCGTCCTGTCCGTGGACGAAATCTCCATCGTCGTAGAACGCACATCCGTCCAGGTTATCTGCGTAGCACGACGTGCCGGCAAAGATGGGCGGCAGGCGGTCCGAGCACTCCATGCTGCACCAGCCTGCAAGTCCAGGGAGCTTGGGTGCTTCCTGGCAGCCCTCGGTTCCTAGGCTATTCTCATACGTGCGGTTGTAAAAGTGGGTGGCAGTGATGTAGTCAACGTTGTAGATGTAGTTAAAGTTCAGCCAGCCGCGGAGCGCGTTGTGCGGCGAGCCGGGGTCCTCGGGACAGATCGGGTCTCCCTCCGGCAAGCAGGTCTCGGGGTCCAGGGGCTGGTAGCAGAACTCGCCGTCGCCGGTGTCGTGCATCTCCCACTGTATGCCGCACTCGCCCGTGTCCGCCTGGACGGCATCGAGGACGACCTGGGGCACGCCGATCGGGAGGAGAGGCATGCTGGCGGGCCAATTCCGCACTACGCCAGTCATCGCCATCGCTTCCGCCGACGAGGGGATGTGGCGGATCCCGATCACGACCAGGAAATGCGTGCGGTGTTGGTCTCGCACCTCGACCTCGACGCCCGAGGTGCCCAGGGGCACCTCGCCCCCTCCCACCAGGGCGAGGCGCGTCTCGCCGGGGTTCACATAGTAGGCGACGACGTTGTCGTTCTCTTGGTCGCCCGGCGCGCCGTTGGTGTCCCTGATCCCGTTGTCCTCGGCGCGCTCGTTGACTGCGCGCGCGATGTCGTCGTCGAGGTCCCCGTAGTCGATCTCGTCACAGGTCATCATCGCCATGCCGATCAGGCGCGCGCCCGCCAGGGCGCCGGCGTCAGCGGCGTTCTGTGCGCGGCGCCGCTCCATGAACAGGCTGCCGCCGTCGATCGCCAGTCCGGCGAGAACCAACAGGCCAACCAGCGCAGCGCCAACGATGACCAGCGCCTGACCTCGCTCAAAACGGGCCCTTGTCTGCTCGTGCTTGCTCATCACAACCTCCTTAAAGTGCGGCATGCCGTCAGTAGATCGTGCGCGTGGCGATGCCGCGCAGGCGCAGCGTGCCCCCAGGCACGATCGCGCTGATGAGGGGCGTCAGCATCTCATAGTCGTACTGCACGGTGACCGTGATCGGGTCTCCGCTGCTTGGCGGGTCTACGTAGGTCACCAAGACCAACGAGGGATCGATCGTGGTCATTGCCGTGCTGCTCTCTGCCGCCCGCTGCTGGATGCGCATAGTCCGCGCCGGGTACTGGGCTGCGTACGATGCGCCCTCTGCCGCAGCGTCGTTGATCGCAACCAGCGTCATGTACAGCCGTCCCACGTCCAGGATGCCTAGCAGCAGCAAGAGGAGCACCGGCAGGAGGAGCCCCAGCTCGAGCAGGCCCTGCCCGCGCTCCGTCCTCCTCTGCGTCCGCCCTGCGACCAACTCATCCTCTGTAAGCACGCTGCCTCCCGCTCTGCCGTTCAATCGGTCACGACCTCGCGCGACAGGGCATCGATCTTGACCTGGTGCGACGCCCCTGCTGGCGGGTCGATCGCAGTCAGATACCAGATCGATCGATCCCCTTCTCGCGCACTCAACTGCGCACGCACGCTCGCCCGCGGATGCTCGGCGAGGAAAGCCTGCCCGCCGTGCGCCAAGAAAGTGAGCAGCATCGGCTCGCCTGTGAAGTCCCAGTCCGCTTCCACCGCCGCGGGCGCGCTGTCTACCGGCAGCTGGCGCAGCGCGCTCGCCCCTCCTGGCTCGACGCTCACGATCTGCAGCGCGCGGGCGCCGGGCGAGTAGTAGCGAAAGGTCCACGCCGACTGGCGCAGGGTCCTGCCGCCCTGTTCATCGCCCTGCCAGCCCGTCGTCGCCCCGGTCAGCTCCGCATCGGCTTGCCAGCCCAAGGCGACCTCTTCTGCACGTACGTGCGCCTCTGACAGGAGCACTGGTTCGGGCCCGATGAGCACCGTCGCGCCTCTTGGCCCGACGCCGCGCTCCTGGCCCATCGTGGCGAGGAGGGCGTAGACGGTGACGATGGCGAGGACCAGTACGACCAAGATCGTCACCTGCCGTCGCGTCAGGCCCCTCTCTTCCTGCGCCTCCGTCTCTGGGCGCTGCTCTGCGTCGGTGGCGCCCACGGCTCAGTACAGGACCAAGTCGACGTACGGCGTCACTTCGTTCGGCTCGACCGTGACCTCTGTCTGGATGTCGAGGTAGAGCTCGTCATCGATGCGCAGCTCCCCAAAGACGTTGAATGTGCCTGTCTGAATCTCCTCAAACAAGTACTGCCCTGCTCGATCCGAGTACCCCTGCGCGACCAGTTCGCCGCCCTGCGTGTAGATGGAGATCCGTACGCGCCCCTGCGGCGCCAGCGCGCCCCCATAGTACAGCCAGGTTGACCCGCTGATCGCGCCTCGCCCAACCGGGAGCGGGGTGGGCGTCGGCGTAGGAGGCGTGGTTGGCCCCACGACCGAGAGGGTCAGGGGCGCAGAGAGGTTGTCCAGCTCGCTGGTCTCCTCGATCCGGTGCCAGGTATCTGCGATTACCGAGACGGTATGCGTTCCGGAGACGCTCAGCCCCTCTGGTCGAGCGAGGAGGAACGTCCTCGCGGCGCCCACGTCCAGCGCACCGACCGCCACATCGTGATCCCCCGTCGGCAGCGAGAGGCTGGTGGGCGAGATCGGCGCCGTCGGATCGAGGTACAGGTCGGTCCAGAACACGTGCGAGGAGTCGCCTGTCCCCACGTTAGCGAGGGTCACCGCAAACGTGATCAGCTGACCGGTCGAGATCGGCTGTGTCTGGCTGACAGTCACGCTCTGCACGACTAGGTTCGGGTAGACGTTTTCGGGTGGGCACGGAACAAGAAGCACCTCGCTGTCCTGCGCTTCCCACTTTCCCGCAATCATGTTGCCCGAGTAAGACTGGATGGTGTGCGAACCGGTCAGCGCATCAGTGATCGTCAGGGCGCCGATCGCCCACAGGGTGTCGTGCTCGTAGTACCTGACCTCGATCAGCGTGGTCGTGGTTGTCCCAAAGGTGTGATCGATGCGCACGTCCGTCTTGGGCCAGTCATAGCCCCAGACAATCAACTCGATGTCCCCCGCTGGGCCACAGACCGGCTCCAGGCGGATGTCCATCGGCTCCGGCGTGGGCGTGGGGGCGGGGGTGGGGGTGGCAACTACCTCGACCGTCGCATAGTCCAGGCGACCGTAGCCCCGGACGACCATGACGTGATCGGCGACGAGTCCTGTGGGCAGCACACTGCTCACGTCAAAGGTGAAAACCCCGTCATCGCCCACCACTGCCGACAACGACCAGCTATCATCCTGGAGGTCGGTCAGGATCACGGTCTCGCCCGCGTGCGCCGTGCCGGTGACGATCGTTCCCCCTTCCAGGAGCGGCTCCGCGATCGCGATCGGGTCTGCGTTCTGGGTAAACAGCACCGTCGCCGTCGCCTCGGCGCTGTCTGTGTTTCCCTCGTTGTCCTCGGCGGTCGCAACGGCGCGGTTGTCGTGCTGGGGGCTTCCGATGCCCTCTATCCAGCTCGTGACAGCGCAGGCGTAGCTGCCCCCGGCGGCGATCTGGACAGGCACTACACACGAGCCCTTACCCGCGAGGTTGCCGAGCGTGGAATCGCTGAGCACGGTCAGCGTCACGGGCTCGGTGGTGCTCGTGTTGAAAACCGCAAAGGTGAACTCGACGTTGCCGCCCGTTTCGGGCACGGAGGTCGGATCCGGCGTCTTGCTCAGGGTGATAAGGAAGTCCACGTCGGTAAACAAGACCGTCGCCGTGGCGGATTCTGTCAGGATCCTGCCGTACGCGTCTTCGAGCGTCGCTGTCACCGTGTTGACGTGGTCGACCAGGCTCGGGCTCTCGAGCCAAGCGCTTGTGGAACAGGTGTAGCTCGTTCCAGGAGAGAGCACGCCGCCCACCGCACACGTGCCCTGCCCGTTCAGGTCGCCGAAGAACGAATCGCTGAGCGCGGTCAGGGTCAGGTCCTCCACGCCCGTGTTGTTCACGCTAAAGGTGAACGTCACGTCGTCTCCGGTCTCGGGCAGAGTGGCTGGCGATGCCGTCTTGCCCACCGAGACTCCGATCACGCCGGGAACCGGCGTGCCCGCCTGCGCTGGCGGCAGTCCACCGAAGCGGGCGATGGTCCGCGCGGATGTGGTATCGATGTACAGGCCCTGGAGGATCGGCCGCAGGAGGGGCAGCATGGGCTGCAAGTCGTGGTAGGCGTTGACGATCACCCGGTCGCCGTCGATGAGCGAATCCGAGGACTTGAGAGAGGTGCCTGGCCCAGAGTCGTAGTTGATCGTAAAGGTGACCTCTGCCGGGGGAACCAGCGAGACCCTGCTCTGCGCGGCACTTAGGATCCCGGCCACGTCGGTCGGGTAGACAATGCCGTACCGGGCTCCCTCACGCGCAGCGTTGAACAGGTTGGTGTAGATGGCAAAGATGCGCCCGAACTCGGCCATGCCGACTAGGATGACAAGGAGGAGTGGAATGGTGAGAGCAAACTCGACCATTCCCTGACCTGCCCTACGCTTCCGTCTCCGCTCGGGATCCATCGAATTCCCCTTCGGGCAAGCACACGACCGGACCGAGGCTTTGGTCATGCCGGCGCACGGTACGATGGTGAGTCTACCCACAAGCCATGCCTAGAGCGCGTGCTCGTGGCATGCTGACTCTATTATACGCGCGAATCGTCGCCTTTGGGTAACAAAACCGCTAGAAAACCCCTAGACTCCGCCGTTCGCGATGCGAGCGCCAACAGGCGGAGCGATGCGACTGTACGCTTTTTGATCATATCACAGATCCAGCCGTTTGGCAACAAAGCGGACGTGAAGGTGGTGTGAAAGTCAGCTCAGGCAGAGCTGCGTGGACGGCGCTGCCGGGCAGGCGACGACATGTGCTATACATAATGTGGCGTCTTGACATTTGCTGCCTATGTGGTGTATTATTGTGGTATACGCACGCTCCACTGGACCATCAGATCGCAAAAGGGGAGGATCGGAATGAGACGCCGACGCACGTTTCTCATCGTGTTCGCTGTGCTGCTCATCGTATTGCTCGGCGGCTTGACGGCGTTGGTCGTCTTGCGCCGAGGTCAGACACCGGCGCCGACTCCAGGGCCAGGCCCTTCAGGGACTCCTGTGCCAGGAGTGCCTACACCGACCGCGGAGCCAGAGATGAGATCGGTGGTGGTCGTCGTTCAGCCGATCCGACGCGGTGAGCGGATCCCGCCCGACGCGCTGGAGATCCGCAAGTGGGAAGCTAGCGCGCTGCCGGGCGACCCCGTGACGTCACTGGACCTGGTGGTCGGCGGGTATGCGACGGTGGACTTGACGCCGCCGCAGCCGCTGAGCGCCTCCAAGGTCAAGATGGTGACGCTGCAGGGCTCGGACATTGCGCTCGCGATCCCGACGGGCAAGGTGGCGTACTCGTTCCCCATGCGGGTCGTTGCCACCGTGGCGCAGGCGGTCCGTCCCGGAGACCGGATCGACGTGATGATCTCGTGGAAGATCGTCGAGGTCGATCAGGATGTGCAGATCAAGCTCCCGGTTACCCTGCTCGGCGGGGAGGACTGCCTTGCCGGATGCCAACCGACGGGGCAGCAGATCCCGGGCCTGGTCACTCAGTACACGGTCCAGAATGCGCTGGTGTTGGGCGTTGGGCTGTATGGGGAGGAGATGCCGGGCGTGTCGGTCACGCGTCCGGGCGGAGCGCCGGTAGTGCCGCCAACCCCGACTCCAGTGCCGGCGGCGGAGGGTGAGGCAGCGCCCCCGGTGGAGACGGGTCCAGTCGGCCCGCCTCTCTCGCAGATCATCGTCATCACAGTGGCGGTCGACCCACAGTCTGCGGTGGTGCTCAAGTGGGCGCTGGAGAGCGACTCCTCCATGGACCTCGTGCTGCGCTCAGCCTTGGACGAGGAAGAGTTCGCGCAACCAGAGGCGGTCACCCTGGAGTACATGGTCAACCGGTACCAGATCTCGCTGCCGCCGAGGCTCCCGCACGCGATGGAGAACATCTTCCAATACAAGCTGATCGACGAGGCAGAGCGGTTCTACGTACCGCCGGCGACCACGGAGTAACTGGATGAGCTCTGGTCAAGAGACCATCCGCGTGTTGATCGTGGATGACGTTCCCGAGACGCGCGAAAACCTGAAGAAGATGCTCTACTTTGAGTCAGATATGGAGATCGTGGGCACCGCTTCTTCGGGGGAGGAGGCGATCGAGCTCTCCAGGCGGTCTCGACCGCACATTGTTCTCATGGACATCAACATGCCGGGGCTGGACGGGATCGCGGCGAGTGAGGCGATCACGCGAGAGGTGCCGTACGCCCAGATCGTGATGATGTCGGTGCAGAGCGAGGCAGACTATTTGCGGCGCTCGATGCTCGCCGGCGCGCGCGATTTTCTGACCAAGCCGTTCTCGATGGACGAGCTGATTTCAACGGTGCGGCGGGTGTACGAGCTGCACGCCAAGCCCGCTGCGGCAATGCCGGTTGCACAGCCAGTCGCTCCCGAGAAGGTCATACGCAAGCCAGAAGAAGTGGGCAAGGTCATCGCCGTGTACAGCCCCAAGGGCGGGGCGGGGTGCACGACCGTGGCGGTGAACCTGGCGACGGCGCTCTGCCAGATCGAGCGCGATGCGCGGGTGGCGATCGTAGATGCCAATCTGCAGTTCGGCGATGTGGGCGTGTTCCTCAACCTGCGCGCGACGCGCAGCGTTGTTGACCTGTCTGACAACATCGTCGAGCTGGACCCGGATCTGCTCGACAGCACGATCCTGACTGACGACCGGTCGGGGCTGCGGGCGCTGCTTGCGCCGCCCAAGCCAGAGATGGCAGAGCTGGTGACGGCGGACCACATGCGACAGGTCCTCTCGCTCATGCAGCTGCTGTATGACTATGTCGTGGTCGACCTAGGCAGCAGCCTGGGGGACCTGGAACTGGCGATCTTTGATCTCGCGGTGCGGGTGGTCCTGGTGATTATGCCAACGCTGCCCGCGATCAAGGATGCCCGCTACCTGTTCGAGGTCATGGAGGCGCTCGAGTACCCCGATGAGAAAGTGCTGCTGGTGTTGAATCAGGCGGATGCGACGACGGGACTCACGCCCAGCGTGATCGAGCGTAACATCCGCTGCCCGGTGTTCGCCGAGATCCCGTTCGAGCACCGGATCGTGCTGCACTCGGTGAACCACGGGATCCCGTACATGCTGATCCCGAACCTGGACAAGCGTCACGTTCTGGTGACGAGCACGCGCGCCCTTGGCGAGCGCTTGCTGCAGCTGATGGCGACGGTCGACGAAGGTCCGGAGGACGATGCGGGCGAGCGCCTTCTGGGACGGATGTTTAGGTAAGGTTGTGCATTTCGCCGGGGTAGACCCGGCTTGTCGGGGGGATGGACTGAGTCGAGGGAGAGCTATATGTCCTTGCTGAAGCGCATTGAGCAAAGCCAGCAGCCTGCTGCTGCGCAGTCGGAGAGCGGAACGGTCTCCAAGATGCGCGAACTGCGCGTGCGTCGACAGACGGCTACGGCGGTGCGCGACACGCGCACCGACATCAAGACGCGCGTGCAGAACCAGTTGATCGCCGAGATGGACCCCAAGATGGATATGTCGCGCACCGACGAGGTACGCGGGCAGATCGAAGAGCTGTTTGACCAGATTCTCGCCGAGGACAACCTGATGCTGAGCCGCGCGGAGCGGCAGCGGCTCTTTGAGATGATCGTCGCCGAGATCATGGGCTACGGGCCGATCGAACCGCTGCTCGCCGACGACACGATCACCGAGATCATGGTCAATGGGGCCAAGCAGGTTTACATCGAGCGCGCCGGGAGGCTGCACAAGACGAACCTCGTCTTTGAGAGCGACGACCACGTAATGCGCATCATCGACCGGATCGTCGCGCCGCTGGGTCGGCGGATCGACGAAAGCTCGCCCTATGTCAACGCACGCTTGCCCGACGGGTCGCGCGTGAATGCGATCATCCCGCCGCTGGCGATCAATGGTCCCACGCTGACGATCCGCATGTTCGCCAAGACGCCGCTCACGATCGAGAACCTGATCGAGCTGGGCAGCATCACGCCGGAAGCGGTCGAGTTCCTGCACGCCTGCGTGATCGCGCGCCTGAATATCGTGATCTCGGGCGGGACGGGCTCGGGCAAGACGACGCTGCTCAACGTCCTATCGGGCTACATACCGGAAGACGAGCGGATCGTCACGATCGAGAACGCGGCAGAGCTGCAGCTGCGCCAGGAGCACGTGATCACGCTCGAATCTCGCCCGCCCAACATCGAAGGCAAAGGCGAGGTGACGATCCGGGACCTAGTGGTCAACTCGCTGCGCATGCGGCCCGACCGGATCGTGGTCGGGGAGTGCCGGAGCGGCGAGGCGCTGGACATGCTGCAGGCGATGAATACCGGTCACGACGGGTCGCTGACGACGGCGCACTCGAACAGCCCGCGCGACACGCTCTCCCGCCTGGAGACCATGTGCCTGATGTCGGGGATGGAACTGCCCGTGCGCGCGATCCGGGAGCAGGTTGCCTCTGCGATCGACCTGATCGTGCACGAGGAGCGGATGCGAGACGGTTCGCGCAAGGTGGTCAACATCACCGAGGTGCAGGGCATGGAGGGCGACGTGATCGTCATGCAGGACGTGTTTACGTTTGAGCAGACCGGCATCGAGGGCGGGAAGGTGATCGGTCGCCTCAAGCCAACGGGCATCCGCCCCAAGTTCATGGACAAGATCGAAGCAGCAAACATCCACCTGCCTCCCAGCATCTTTGGCCTCGGACAGCGGCTTCGATACTGATCATCGGTTGGCGCGCATAGGGTAGGGCGAGGCATCGACCAGGCGACGGCACGGAGAGGACAGAGATGGACCCTTTTGTGTACGCTTTGGCTGTTGTGGGGCTGCTGGCGCTGGTCTCGCTGATCTTGGCCCTGCGGAGCCCCAGGGATACAGAGGTCGAGATCGCCCGTCGCCTCGATGCGTACGCTGGCATGGACGGACGCGAGGTCGATGAGCAAGAGATCGAAGAAGAGGCCCGGCGTCTTTCGCGGCTGACGGAGGGCTTGAACAGAGCGATCGAGCGACGCTCGTTCGGCGCGCGGATCCAGACGCAGCTCGCGCAGGCGAGCCTCAGGCTGACCGTAGCGGAATACCTGATCTGGAACGTGATCAGCGTGGTCCTGATGGGCGGGTTGGCGTTCCTGATCTTTCGCAACTTTTTGATGGTCTTTGGGCTCCTATTTGGCATCTTTTTGCCGCGGATCGTGCTGCGCGTCCTCAAGGCGCGGCGCCTGAGGGCGTTCAACGACCAGTTGGGCGACACGATCAACCTGCTGGTGAACAGCATCCGCGCTGGGTTCAGCATGCCGCAGGCGATGGAGACGGTCGCCGCCAACATGCCGCCCCCGGTCTCGGAGGAGTTCCGGCGCGTGACACTGGAGATCGGGCTGGGCGTCACCCTCGAGGAGGCGCTGCAGCACATGCTCCGGCGCGTCGACAGCGCCGACCTGGACCTGCTGATCACGGCGATCAATGTGTCCTCGGAAGTGGGCGGTAACCTGGCGACGATCCTGGAGACGATCAGCCACACGATCCGCGAGCGGGTGCGGATCCAGGGCGAGATCAAGACGCTCACCGCACAAGGGCTGATCACCGGGTACGTGCTTTCGGGACTGCCGTTTGTGTTGACGGGCGTGCTGTACCTGTTGAACCGCGAGTACATGGGCCGCATGTTCACGACGACGTGCGGCTGGATCATGTCGGGCGTGTCGGTTGTGATCATCTTGCTGGGCTTTGTGATCATCCAACGCATCGTCAAGATCGAGGTCTAGCGCGTGCCTGGGAAGGGATGGGGCGATGCCTAACGTACAAGGTGGGTTGACAACGACGGGCTTGGTCTTGGCGATCGCCGGGTTCCTGGTGGTCGGGATCATCATTGCCCTGGTGATCGTCGCGCGCAGGCGTCCGAAGGGGGAGGCGGACCTTGAGGCGCGCCTGGCAATGTTCAGCGAGCGAGACACGCCGGTCACGCTCGAGGAGATCGAGCTCTCGGCATCCTTTGCCGAGCGGGTCGTGTACCCGACGATCGACGCGGTGTCCAAGTTCATCGGGCAGTTCACCCCCGCCCGGACCCTGGAAAAGATCCGGCACCGCCTCGAGTTGGCGGGCAATCCGGGTAACCTGCGGGCGCCGAGTTTCATCGCGATCCAGTTCCTGGCGATGCTCGTGCTGGGCGGGCTGATCTTGGCGATGACGATCATCGCCGAGCTCCCGATGGTGCGCCGGATCTTGTTCACGGTTCTCTCCATGCTGGCGGGCTACTTTTTGCCCTCCCTGTGGCTGGCAAGCCGGATCAGTCGGCGCCAGGCCGAGATCACCAGGGAACTCCCGGATATGCTGGACCTGTTGACGATCTGCGTGGAGGCTGGCTTGGGTCTAGACCAGGGCATCCAGCGCGTGGTGGAGAAACAGGACACCGAGCTCTCGCGAGAGCTCAACCGCTACTTGCAGGAGGTGCAGCTCGGCAGGACGCGCGCGCAAGCGCTGCAAGGCATGGCTTCGCGCATCGATGTGGCGGATGTGACCACGTTTGTGGCGGCGATCATCCAGGCCGATCAACTGGGCGTCGCGATGTCCAAGATCCTGCGCATCCAGTCGGACCAGATGCGGGTCCGGCGGCGGCAGCGCGCGGAGCAAAAGGCGCACCAGGCGCCGATCAAGATGCTCTTTCCGCTGGCGTTTCTGATCTTTCCGTCGATCTTTATCGTCCTCTTGGGGCCGGCACTGCTGCAGTTGATGGAGTCGGAGGTGCTGGGTTCGATCATCTGACGCCGGCGGACGGATGCCGCTGAGCGATCCTCCGACTGGCGGTTGGTCATCTCATCCGCCCAGAGAGCGCACAGCAGACGTGCTGTGTGCGCGCGCGGTCTAGAAGGGCAATCTGTTGGCGATTGCTGAACCGGTGCGTAGGCTGGGGCATCTGCTGCGAGACCTGCTGTACCCGCTCCGGTGTGTCGGATGTGGGAGCGGAGGCGCCGCGTTTTGCGATGATTGCCAGCGCTCGGTGCCTCTGATCGTGCCGCCCGTCTGTCCCCTGTGTGGTCGACCCCAAGCCGCTCCTCAGCTGTGTGCCGCCTGCGCACGTCGCCCGCCCAAGATCGATGGCATTCGCTCTGCGGCGCTCTTTGAGGGGGCGTTGCGCGAGGCGATCCACTGCCTCAAGTATCGCTACATGCAGGTCTTGGTCGATCCGCTCGCGGACATGTTGGTTGCGGCGTGGACTCGTTTCGAGCTATCGGCAGATACGGTCGTGCCCGTGCCGCTGCATCCCCGGCGTGTGCGGGAACGCGGCTACAACCAGTCGCAGCTGCTCGCAGAACGACTGGGCGAAGGGGTGGGCCTGCCCGTCGTGACGACGAGCCTGCGGCGAACGCGGTACACGGCGTCTCAGGCGCGCCTGGGGGCGCTGGAGAGAAGGGAGAACGTCGCCGATGCGTTCGATTGCGTTGATGGGCAGCTCCGTGGGAGGCGCGTCTTGTTGGTCGATGACGTGTGCACCAGTGGGTCCACGCTCGAGGCGTGCAGCGTCGCCGCGAAGGCTGGGGGGGCAGCCCAGGTGTGGGCGCTCACCGTGGGGCACGCCGTGTGGACCGAGTGACCACGGCTCAGGCAGGAGCCGAGCTTGGCGGATTCCGTAGGCGCGGAGGTACCGCACCGGAGAGTAGAAGGGAGTGAGGGACATGCAGATCATCGTTCAGGGAAGGAATGTGCAGGTCACGGACCGGCTCCGTGAGTACGTAGAGGGTAAGGTGGACAAGCTCGACCGCTTCTTGCCGACCATCACGGAGGCTCGGATGGAGCTGTCGACCGAGCAGACCCGCAGCGCCGAAGACCGGCAGGTGGCGCAGCTGACTATCCGCAGCAAAGGCGTGCTGCTGCGGTCAGAAGAGCGGTCTGCGGACATGTTTACTTCCGTAGATATGGTCATGGACAAGATCAAGCGGCAGATCGATCGGTACAAGAGCAAGCGGCGCAACCGGTACCGCGGCGCGCCCGCCGAGCCTGAGCAGGTCGTCCCGGAAGAAGAGGTCGAAGCCGCACACATCGTGCGGACAAAGCGCTTCGCCGTGACGCCGATGGATCCCGAGGAAGCGATCGAGCAGATGGAGCTGTTGGGGCACACGTTCTTTGTGTTCTATAATGTCGAGGACGGACAGATCAACGTGGTCTACACTCGGCGCGACGGCAACTATGGGTTGTTGCAACCCGAAGTCGGATAGACGGTCGCAGCGCGAGCTACGGCAAAGGCCCCGGGAGGTCATCCCGGGGCCTTGTCGATCGGGGCGGGCTCAGGAGTGGGCGCTAGCGAAAGAGAAACGAGAGCCCGATCAGGAGGGCGAACATTGCCGCCGCGACCGCCGCCACGCGCTTGAGGTCAGCGATCACATAGCCGTACTCGTCCAGTTCGGGCTCGCCCTCCGGGGGCGGCTCGATGCGCAAGATGATCTTGCCCTCAGGCGTTTGCGGCGGGGTCGGGCGATCGGGCATTGGCGCGGGCTCCTTGGGCATCGCCTACATGTCCAGTTCGGCGATCACGACTAGGCGATGCGAGTCGATCATGTAGGGATAGCAGGTCAGCAGTGTCAGGATCGGGGTGCTCGTCGGTTCCATCACGCTCACGTCGTCCGGCTCGACGATGCGCGCCGCGCTCACGGTGTAGCGGTAAGCGCGCGCGCCCGCGTGGACGAGGATCTCGTCTCCCACCTTGAGTTCCTCCAAGTCCCGAAAGATCTCGCCATAGACGTCATTGTGTCCGGCGATGAAGCAGTTGCCGCGTTCGCCCGGGTTTGCCGAGCCGATCAGGTGCCCGGCGCCTTTCTTGAGTTGCTCCCAGTCCACGCCCTCGACCACCGGGACGTCGACGTTGATCGCCGGGATGATCAGCCTGGTCGGCGAGTGGGGACCCGGCGTCGCGACGGCGATGTGGGCCATCTGCGCAAGCGGTTCTGCCTCGCCGCCCGAGATAGCGGGCGGTCGATGCCCGCCCGGGAGGATGGCGGCGCGGATCAGAGCCGTGGCGGTCGGCGTTGGGAGCGGCTGCGCGACGTGCTCCTCCTTCCAGTCCTGGTTCAGGCGACGGACGCTGGTCACAAAGCTGACGATCACGATCACCAGCCCAATCAGCGCCCCGATCTCGATGGCGAGCAAGATCCGCTCGCGCCAGACCTGAAAGGATGACTTGGGCGCCGGGGAGCGTGGGGAGACCCGCTGCCGGGGTGCGTCCGGGCTGTCCTCGTCCTCGACGTAGGTCAGCGTCTCGAGCTGAGCGTCCGACGGCGGGACGGCGCCAGGGACGCCAAGACGGCGCAGGCGGGTCAGGCGGTCTTCCCGCTTGCGGATCAGGAGCTCGTGCTCGAGTTCTTCGATCGTGAGATCTTGAACATAGCGTCGGTCGCGCATATCAAAACAGTGTCCTCACGCACGTGCTGGAAACGCACGGTGCTCCGCCGGGAGGGGGAGCGCGCGCCTTCGAAGGAATCCCTGTGCCGGACCCTGTGGAGGGCGCCGGGTTGCCGTGCAGCGCCATCTCGTGTCTGGCGCCATTATACCCGAACTCCGGTGGTGGGTCAATCACTGGCGCAGAGGGCTTGGTATTGGCGCTCGTTGCGGGGTAGTGTATAATCGTGTCCTAGCCTGTGACAGGTTGGGCTGAGGCATGTCGAGGGGCACGAGACCCGTGCTTGTCGTGTGCAGGCAGCGGCATACTGGGGACACGATCGCGAGCGTTCGCTGTCGGAGTGAGGGCATGTGTGGTGAGAGGAACGTCGGGCGGTGGTGACGCCCGCCCGCGCGCGCTGGTTGGGCGCAGCCGGCTTTGATCTGCAGTGGGCCTCAGCCCGTGTGCTCGTCGATCCCTTTCTCGTAGAGGGGGCTCGGTCGCCCTTGCTGCACGAGCTGGCGGGCGAGCGGTGGGGCATCGACGCGGTTCTGGTCACGCACGGGCACATCGACCACGCACGCGATGTGCCGACGATCGCGCTGCGGACCGGCGCGCCGGTATATGCCTCGACGAGCGTGTGCGAGCTGCTGCACGACCTGGGGGCGCCCGCACGGCAGCTGCACCCTCTGGCGGGCGGGCGAGTGGCTCAGCTCGGCGCGGTGACGGTGTTGGCAGTGCCTGCGCGCCACGTGCGCTTTGATCTCGCGACGATCTGGGCGGCAGTGCGTCGCATCCGGGGACGGTTGGTGCGCTGTATACGCGAGTTGGCAGCCTACCCGTGCGGCGACGTGCTGGGGTACCGGTTGTCTGCTCCAGAGGGAAGCGTCGTACACTTTGGGAGCGCCGGGTGGTACCGATCCGACCTGACGGGCCTACAGCCTGACGTGGCGCTGCTGCCCTTGCAGGGACACCGGCGGATCTATGAGCGCGTGGCCCAGGCAGCCGAGTGGCTTGGCGCGCGGCGGCTTGTCGTGCACCACCACGACGATTTCTACCCCCCGCTGAGCACAGCGGTGGACGTCGGTCCATTCGTGCGCTGGATGCGGGATCGCCTGCCGGAGGTAGAGGTGATCGCGCCGCAGCGCGGGCGATGGATGCCGCTCTATGGGAGGGCGGGCGCGTAGTGGAGGACGGTGGACGGTGCTCGAATACCTGATCTTTGACCTGGACGAGACGCTTTATCCCCGTCAGTCGGGGCTGATGCAGGCGATCAGCGCTCGGATCAGCGCCTATATGATCGAGCGAATGGGTATGGACCCGGAGGTCGTGCCGCTGCTGCGGCAACGGTACTGGGACTCTTATGGCACGACATCGCGCGGGCTGCAGCTGCTGCACGGGGTCGACGTGCTGGACTATATGGACTATGTGCACGACCTGCCGGTGACAGCGTACGTGCGCCCGGACGCTGCGCTCGACGCAGCGCTCCGCAGCTTGCCCCAGCGCAAGGTGGTCTTTACCAACGCGACCTCGGCGCACGCGCACGCAGTGCTGGCGGCGGTCGGCGTGGCGCAGCACTTTGACGCGGTGTATGACGTGTTCTATGCTGGACACGACAGCAAGCCCAGCCCGGGCGCGTACCGGCGGCTCTTGTCCGACCTGGGGGTGCGTGGTGAGGCGTGCGTGATGATCGAGGACACGGCGCGAAACCTGCGACCAGCCAAGTCGCTCGGGATGGTGACCGTCCTGGTGGACCCACCCGTCGACGCGGACCGGGAAGGCGTCGACTATGTGGTGGATCGGGCAGCTGATGTCGCACGTGTCGTGCGCGCGGTGGAAGGCGCTCGGGACAAGCGCTTGAGGAGACGAGACGCAGGCGACGCCGCCACGGCGTCGCCTGCGCAGGACTAGACGCGGGTCACGTATTCGCCCGTCCGGGTATCCACGCGGATCGTATCGCCCTCCTGTACAAAGAGGGGGACGCTTACCTTGAGGCCCGACTCGAGCGTAACCTGCTTGGTCGCGCCGGTCGCCGTATCACCGGCGAGCGCCATCGGCGCATCGACGACCTCGAGGTCGACGTTGACAGGCAGGTCGACGTCGATCGCCTCGCCGTCGAACGAAGAGATGTTGAGGCTCATGTTGTCGACGAGGTAGAGGACGCTGTCCCCCAGCACGGTCCCCGAGAGCAGGATCTGTTCGAACGTCTCCTCGTTCATAAAGTAGTAAAAGTCGCCGTCGTGGTAGAGATACTGCGCGGCGATGCGGTCGATGCGCACGTCCTCGACGCGGTCGCCCGAGATAAAGTTCTTGTCGATCGTCGTACCGGTGCGTAGATTGCGGATCTTGGTGCGGATCACGGCTTTGCCGCGCCCCGGCTTGTGGTGCTGAAACTCGATTACCTTGTAGAGCTCACCATCAAGGGTGAAGGTCGTGCCTTTGCGAAGCTGATGGACATCGATCATGGACTACACTCCTGTAACATTGCGCGGTTGCGACCCACAAGTATAGCACAAACCGGGGGAAACGCAACCGAAAACCCGTCCCTGTACCTAGTGTTGTGCGTCGATCAGAACCTTCATCAGGTTGGTGCTGGCTTGGATCTCCTCGAACGCGGACTGGAGCCCGTCGAGTGGGCGTCGAGCACTGATCAGGCGCTCCAACGGCAGGGCGTCGGCTGCGGCGAGGGCAATGGCTTGCTCAAAGTCCTGTGGTTCGTAGACGCGAGCGCCGCGGAGCTCGAGTTCGCGCCAGAAGAAGCGGTGCAGATCCACCTGCGGCTTGAAGGCAAAGATGGCGACGACCACGATTCTGCCGCGAGCCCGCACGAGACCGGTCATGGCTTCTGCGCCAGCCGATGAGCCCGATACCTCGAATACCACGTCGGCGCCAGCTCCGCCGGTCCAATCCTCAACGGTGTTGTGGAGGTCCGTGGTGCGCGGATCGACGGCTTGGACGCCGAGCTCTTGCGCCAGCGCGAGCCGGTAGGGGTTGATCTCTGAGACGAGGACCTCCGCGCCCCGATGTTGGGCGACCAGGGAGATCAGCATGCCGATCGGCCCGCCGCCGATCACGACCGCATGGTCGCCCGGCTGCAGCTCTGCCCGCCGGACGTCGTGGCAGGCGACGGCGAGTGGCTCGATCAGGGCAGCTCGGTCGAGCGGCAGCCCCTCGGGCAGCCGGTGTAGGGTGTATGCGGGGACGGTCCAGGAGCCCTGGAATGCGCCCGGGGTATCGACCCCCAGGAACTTGAGGTTGTAGCAGATGTGGGCGTGTCCCGCGCGGCACGCCGGGCAGTTGCCGCAGGGCGCCAGGGGGCGCACGACGACCGTGTCCCCTACGCGCCAGTCGGTGACGCCAAGACCGACCTCGGCGACGGTCCCAGACATCTCGTGCCCTACGACCTGGGGGATGGACACCCGTTGGTCCATGTGTCCCTGGAAGATATGCAAGTCGGTGCCGCAGATCCCGCAGTAGGCGACGTTCAGCCTCACCTCACCTGGACCAGGCGCCTGCACGGGGGACTCGCCAACCACGATCGTCTTGTTCCCGGCATAGTATGCAGCCTTCATTCCGAACTCCTCACTCTCACGCGTCCCGCGCACTAATTCGTTGCGGAGCATCCAACTGATGATCGCCCAGCGGGCCCGAGTCATCGATCACGTTTTCGCCCATTCCGGTCCACGTGCAGCGCACAGTGCGAAAGCGGCGCGCGTTCTGCTCGAGCCACAGTCCCACCCGCTGGCGTGCGACTCCGCCCGCGGCAGTGTCGCGGAAGGTGCAGCTCTCAAAGACGTTGTCGTGCGTGTGACCACGGACCCGCACGCCGTATCCAGCCTCGCCGTCGCCATTGTCGGCGATCAGGCACGCGCGCCAGATGTTGCGGTGTCCGCCGTTGTAGAGCTCTTCGTCGCGGAAAATGATGCCGTAGCGTCCGTTGTCGCGGATGGTGCAGTCGCTGAACGTGTTGTCGGTATCCTTGTGCCCGACCGAGATGCCGTACAGACCGTTCCGCTCGCAGACGAGGCGCTCAAAGGTGCTCTCTTGGACACGCCAGCACAGAAAGTACCCGCCCTGGTCGTTGTCGCTAAAGGTGCAGTCGCGGATCACGAGGCGCGCTGAGCCGGTGCCCGGATGCATCGCACAGTTGGTGCACCCGGTAACGCGACAGCCCTGCACGATCACGTCCTGCGTGGTCTGGAGGCTGATCCCGTCGCCGTGGTAGTCGCGGACCGTGCAGTCGTCCACGCGACAGCGTCGAGCCTTGTGCAGGTAGATCGCGCCGCCCCGGCACCCGTTCATCTGCCAGTTCGTCGCCTTGTTGCCGTCGAGGGTGAGACCCTCGATCCGGACCTCTTCGGCGTCGATGGCGCTCACCAGCGAGCAGGCGTTGGTGATCCAGCCATCGCGGCGCGCGGCATAGTCCATCGCCAAATAGTCGGCGATCCGGATCACGCCCTCCGAGACGTCGAGAATGGTGGTCGCCGTTCCCGTCCACCCGCCAGTCTGGTTGTCGGCGATCAGGAGGCCCATCCCCGGGCGGAAGCCGGCGGTATCCTGCGGCGTGATCTTGAGCTGGGCATAGTCGGCGTCGATCTTGAGAGCGCTGCGGGCGCCATCGCACTTGATCAGGAGCGTCTTGTCCCCGTGGCCCACCAGGCGCACGTGACTGCGCAGGTGGACGGCGTCATAGCAGGTGTACGTGCCGGGCAAGACCTCTACGGTGCCTCCTGTAGCGGGCAGCGCGTCCACCGCGAGCTGGATGGCGCGGTTGTCGGCGCCGCGCACTTGTCCGGCATCTATGCCGACCTGGATCGTCGGCGACAGGGTGGGGTGGGTTTGGTCCATGAGGCTCCTCACTCAACGCATCGTGCGGGAATCAGACTCCACCGGGCACGCCTCTCGCGCGACGCGGACAGATCCGTTTCGGGTGTGGCGTACGGTACGCATTGTAGCACACGCGCGCTCATTCGGCAACAGAGCAGGTGGGGGGAGTTGCAGACTCGCCCCCACCTGCCTGGTCGCACCGCTGGGCCTGTTCGCCCTTACCCGGCTGCAGCTTGGCGCAGCT
>JAFGIE010000250.1 GCA_016929775.1 Anaerolineae bacterium | reverse complement strand
TATGCAAGTGATCTGGCAGAGGGGGAGCCGTGCGTGTCAAGAAGACCCGGATGGCAAGGTGTCGACTGGCGGTAAGGCCCCCAGTACGATGTGTGTTAGGCCAGGTGTGGTGGATGGCGGCGCTCAGGTGATAGCCCACGAGCGGACGCCCTCGTTCGGCGTGGCTCGCGCTGCCACCGGCGGAAGCTTCCCAGCCCTGGGACCGCGTCAGGAGGGCGCTGCCTTGAGGATGTAGTACGTCCCTCGCTTGGCGCCGATCTTGAGCAAGATGCCTCGCTCTACTAGATCGACGAGATCGAGACGCAGCGTCTCTGCCGATACATCGGGGCAGATGGTCCGGTAGTCCCGGTTCGTAATGCGGTCGTTCTGCTGGAGGTACGACAGGGCACGCAGCTGTCGCTCATTCATGCTCGACTGCCAGGCGGGTACCGCCTGTCGCACACGCGTGTTGCGCAACGTGACGGTGAACGAGTACGGCGTGTCGTGGAACTCGGGGTTGGGGTGCCCGGCATTGGCCATGTCCTCGATCATACGATCGATCCCCAACCCGAGCTCTTCGATGAACCCCCACTGAAAGAGCCCGTTCACGAGGCGAGGGTTCCGGGAAAAGTGCTCCTCCACGATGTTGTCCACCGTGATGTAGCCGGGAAGCCCCCCAGGGCTGATGACCTCCATCCGATCGTCGAACATGCGGATCTCGATGCGCCGACCGGTCATCCGGTAGTCGCGGTGGCACACCGCATTGACGAGCGCTTCGCGCACGGCAAAGGAGGGGTACTCGCTCTTTTCCTCGCGCACCAGTCCCTTGACCACCGCGGCTACTCGCATCTCCTCCCACACGACCTGCCACGCCGACTCGATCAGGAGTGGCAGGGAACCGGCGATCTCTTCGCGGCGCGAGTATCCGGGCAGTCCCCCAGGCCCCCGTAGTTCGGTGCCGGCAAAGCGGACGACGATCAGCCCACTCTGTGGCAGAAATGCCTGCGGCTCGCGCCCGAAGAGGAGGAGACCGCACACGGTTGGCGTACCATCCTCTGCCAAGGCGCCCGCGCGAATGAGCATGCTCTTGTCATCGTCAGTCACCGGGCGTCGCTGGCGCTCGGCGCGGTGGGTGCGGTATTCGGCAATGCGCTCGGGATCGAGGTCCGCAAACGCAGCGCCAGGTACAGGCTCGGTCTCATAGTCGCCGCTGGACTTGGTGGCTGCCAGGTGGCGGATCTCATCGCCGACTAGGGGCCGATTCTCGGCGCCCGAACGAACGAGGATGCGACCGTCCTCTAGGGAGTGGAGTTCGCTGCTGCGGGGGACGTGGATCGTCACGACCTCTGTGCCTCTTCGTTCGCCGCGCCGCCATTCGGTCCGGACGGGGGGACGACACCGCGCCAGGGCGAGCCCCAGCGTGTCCTCGACATCCTCGAGCATCAGGTCGGGATCGAGCTCGCCGTCAGCCTCGATCCCAACCAGGATCGTGCCGCCGTCGCTGTTCGCAAAGGCGACGAGTACTTCTGCGAGCCGGTCCACATCTAGCTCGGAGAGCAGCTCAGTGGTCTGTCCAGGGCCTTTCTCGATCCATCTGGGGAGCATAGATCACCTCACACGCGACCAGTCAGGCACGCGCCTGCAGAAAGGCGGCGACCTCCTCGCCCGATGGCAGCGAGGGCTGTGCACCGAGCCGCGTGACCGCGATCGCCGCAGTGGCGTTCGCAAAGCGCAGCGCCTGCGCCATCTCCATGCCTTCCGCCAACGCGTACGCGAGTCCGGCGTTGAAGGCGTCGCCCGCTGCGGTCGTATCGATCGCCTCTACCTGGAAGGCGGGCACGATCTGCTGCCAGTCTCGAGTTGCCCACAGTACGCCCCGCGGGCCGAGCGTCACGAGCACGCAGCCCACACCGGCGTCCAGCATCCGCGCGATCGACCGCGCCCGGTCGGGCCCGCCAACGGTGACTTGGACCTCGTGCTCGTTTGGCGTCGCGATGCAGACGTGCGCCAGCAGCGCGGGGTTGACCTGCTTTGCCGGGGCAGGGTTGAGGATCGTGCGCACGCCGGCTTCTCGTGCCAGGCGGAGCGCGTGGTGCACCGCGACCTCGGGCACCTCGAGCTGGACGAGGAGCACGTCCGCCGCCTCGATCGCGTCACGCGCGCGCGCCACATCCTCAACTGACATGCGCGCGTTCGCGCCAGAGGCGACGGCGATGCTGTTCTCGCCGGCTGCATCGACGAAAATCAGCGCCACGCCAGAGGGCGCACCGGCGTCTCGGACGACAAGAGAGATGTCGATCCCCTCTCGCTCATACCCAGCCAGGGCCTGGTCGCCAAATACATCGGTGCCCAAATGGGCCACAAGGGTGACGTCAGCGCCCAGGCGCGCTGCGGCAACGGCTTGGTTCGCTCCCTTCCCACCGGGAGCCACCACAAAGTCGCCCCCGATCACCGTCTCGCCTGGCGCCGGGATCCGTGGCGCCTTGATCACCATATCGGTGTTGGCGCTTCCTACGACGACGATCCGAGGACGAGTGGACATCAGCGCTCCGTCGCTCTATGGCTGCGCCGGCCGCAGCACTGCTTGTACTTTTTGCCGCTGCCGCACGGACATAGGTCGTTCCGGCCCACCACTCTCGGCTCGGCAGGTGGGGCGGGAGAGGGGGCGAGGGGCGGGGGCGGCGGGGGAATCCGCGCGCTCAGGGCGGACAGGCGCCGCTCCGCGTAGGCAAAGAGCTGCTGGTAGGCGGCGCATAGATAGTGCGCATCACCTGCCGGGTTGTGGTCGCGCATCATCGGGCAGCCGCGGTTGCAGATGTGCAGCCACGGGCAGGTGTCGCACGCCGGGTCGGGCCAGCGCTTGCGCCGGCGGAATGCGATAGCCTTGTCGCTAGCCGCCATTTCCTCGAGCGACGCCTGGTGGAGGTTGCCGAGCCAGAGGTCCTGGCGCACGTAAAAGTCGCACGGATACACGTCGCCGTTGTACTCGACGACTACATAGTCTCCGCACTCCTCCTGGAACTGGCAGACCTGGGGTCCGTGCCCGGCGTAGGCGAGCAGCAGGTTGTCGAAGAGGCGGATCGACACTTCTGGTTGGCCATCGTTGTACCAGAGATCAAAGACCCTGCACATAAAGTCGGCGAACTGCTGTGGGCGCACCGTAAAGTCCGTCAGGGCACCTGTGGTCGGGTCGCGTTCCACGCAGGGGATGAACTGCAAGTAACGGAAGTCGTGCTCAAGCATGAAGGTGAGGATCTCGTCGGGGTGATCTGCGGTGAGGCGATTCACGACCGACAGGATGTTGAACTCGACGCGGTGCCGGCGCAGGATCTCGATGCTCTGCATGACCCGGCTGTAACTGCCCCGACCGTCGGCTGCGTGGCGGTAGTGGTCGTGCCACTGCTGCGGTCCGTCCAAGCTGACCCCGACCAGAAAGTTGTACTGCGCAAAGAGCGCTGCCCACTCGTCATCGATCAGCGTTGCATTGGTCTGGATGCCGTTGCACACAGACTGCCCGGACCGGCCGAACTGCTGCTGGTAAGACACGACGCGCCGAAAGAACTCGACGCCCGTCAACGTAGGTTCGCCGCCCTGCCAGCCAAAGGTTGCGACCTGGGGCATCAGTCGCATGCCTTCGCGGATGAGGATGCGCAAGGTACTGTCGTCCATCACGTGCCGTCCCCGGACGCTCGCGTAGGGGTCCGTCGGGCGATCGTGATAGAAGCAGTAGGTGCAGTGCAGATTGCAGTCTGCCGAGGCAGGCTTGACGAGAATGCTCGAGATGAGGGGTTTCTGCAACCGATCCTCCCTTGCCGGTGACATTCGCACACCGCTCAGGGGCAGTGCAGGGTCATTCTAGCATATCGCGCGTAGGAAGGCAACCGGTCCGGAGGGATG
>JAFGIE010000249.1 GCA_016929775.1 Anaerolineae bacterium | reverse complement strand
GAGGGGACCTACACCTGGACCGTCGCCGCCTACGACGCGGCGGGCAACGACGGGCCCTTTGCAACCGCCCGGACGCTGACCGTCGACACTACGCCCCCGGAGGTACTGAGCACCACGCCGCACGCAGGTGCGACCGAGGTCGCGCCCGATGCTGCGCTGGTGGTCACGTTCAGCGAGGCGATCGACACCGCGACGGTGGAGGTCACCGTGGCGCCCGACCCAGGCGTGTGGGCACGCGCGTGGAGCGCCGATCGGACCGTGCTCACCCTGACCCACACTCCGCTGGCTTGGAGCACCACGTACACGGTGACCGTGCACGCCCAGGACCCAGCGGGGCACGCGCTGCCCGGCGGGGCGTATCACTGGTCCTTTACGACGCGCCCCTACCGGATCTACTTGCCGCTGGTGCTCAAGGGCCGCTGATCCATGGCGTGCACCTGGACCGCCACAGGCAGTGAGGCGCGTTGATGCGCCTCTACTGGGAGCTCGCACGCCAGGCGTTCCGCCTGCAAATGACCTACCGCGCGGCGAATCTCGCCGGCTTGGCGACGAACTTTTTCTTTGGCCTGCTGCGCGCGGCAGTGCTCGTGGCCCTGTACGGCGAGCGCGGCTCCGTCTCAGGCATGTCGCTCCAGGCTGCGGTCACCTACACCGGGCTCTCCCAGGCGACGATCGCGTGCCTCATGTTCTTTGGCTGGTGGGACGTGATGGACGCCGTGTACAGCGGGGACATTGCCGCCGACCTGCTCAAGCCGATCGACTACTATGCGCACTGGTTGGCGCGCGACTTGGGCCGCGCGGCAGCCAGCTTTGCGATGCGCGCCGTGACGATCATGGTCGCCTATGCGGTCGTCTTTGAGATCGTCGTGCCGCGCAGCCTAGGCCACTGGCTGCTGCTCGGCTGCTCGCTGCTCCTCAGCATCGCCCTCAGCTTTGCGTGGCGCTTCTTGGTCAACCTGGCTGCGTTCTGGAGCCCGGATGCGCGCGGCATCGGGCGCCTAGCGTTTGGGATCTCGTGGTTCACGTCCGGCTTTTTGATGCCCATGCGTCTCCTTCCCGACTGGTTCGCGCGCCTCTGCAGCTGGACGCCCTTTCCCTCGATGGTCAACACCGTGACCGAGGTCTACCTGGGCGTCCTCGATGGCCCGGCGCTGCTGCGTGCGCTGGGCGCGCAGGCGATCTGGTTCGTCGCCCTCAGTGCGGCGTGCCAGCTGGTCCTACGCGCGGGCGTGCGTCACCTCGTGATCCAGGGAGGCTAGGGTGCGCTCCTGGGCAGTGACGCTTGACATGTACCGCCGCCTGATCGGCGTGCAGATCCGGTCGCAGCTCGCCTACCGCACGTCCTTCCTACTCGGCCTCCTGTCGACAGCAGTGGGCAACGTGAGCGAGTTCCTGATGCTCGCCCTGGTCCTGGCTCGGTTCGAGGGCATCGGCGACTGGGCGCTGCGCGAGATCGCCTTCCTGTATGGCATGGTGTCGACCGCATTCGGGGCGATGGACCTGATCTTTAGCGGCTTTGACCCCCAGGACTTTGGGCGATCGGTGCGGCGCGGCACCTTCGACCTGCTCTTGCTTCGCCCGATCGACGTGACCGTGCAGGTCATGGGCTCCCGCTTTCACCTCCGCCGCCTGGGCCGCATCATACAGGGCGCCGCGGTCCTGATCGTCGCCCTGCCGCGCGTGCGCTGGACCTTGCTCAAGGTCCTCTACCTGCCCGTGGTCTTTGCTAGCCTGATCCTGTTCTACGGGGCCCTGTTCATGATCGGCTCGACGATCACGTTCTGGACGATCCAGTCGATCGAAGCCATGAACATCCTGACGTATGGCGGCACAGAGATGATGGCCTACCCCATGCACATCTATGGGCGCGACCTGCGCCTCTTTTTCACCTACATCGTTCCAGCCGCTTTCTTGAATTACTATCCTGCACTGTATTACCTCGATCTGCCCGATCCATTCGGCCTGCCATCCTACGCGCCGTTCTTGGCCCCGCTGGTCGGGGTAGGTTCGATGGCAGTCGCCCTGGCATTCTGGCGGTTCGGGATCCGTCACTATGCGAGCACGGGCACGTAGAGGGCGCCGATGACGTCTCCGCAGCCGGCGATCGTGGTCGCCAACCTGCACAAGCACTTCCGGGTCTACAAGCACCACCACGGGGCGGGCGGCGCGCTGCGCAACCTGTTCAGCCGCGCGTCCGTCCGGGTGCGCGCGGTGGACGGGATCTCGTTCGAGGTCAACCACGGCGAGCTGATCGGGTACCTGGGCCCGAACGGCGCCGGCAAGTCGACCACGATCAAGATGCTGACCGGGCTGTTGGTGCCGACGGAGGGAGACTTGTGGGTCAACGGGCGCGTGCCGTGGCGGGAGCGCAGGGCGCACGTCGCGACCATCGGCGCCGTGTTTGGGCAGCGCACCAGCCTGTGGTGGGACCTGCCCACGGTCGAGTCGCTCGAGCTGCTGCGCCACGTCTACCGGGTGCCGGCGGACCGCTTCCGGCGCAACCTGGACGAGTTCCGGGAGCTGCTCGACCTGGATCCCTTTCTCGATACGCCGGTCCGTTCCCTGTCGCTCGGGCAGCGGATGCGCGCCGACATCTGCGCCGCGTTGCTGCACGACCCGCCGCTGCTCTTTCTCGACGAACCGACGATCGGGCTCGACGTGGTCGCCAAGGAACGCATCCGCCAGTTCATCCTGCACGTGAACCGCGACCGGGGGACGACGGTGGTGCTGACCACGCACGACCTATCCGACGTGCAGCGGCTCTGCAAGCGGGTCATGATCATCGACCACGGGCATCTACTCTACGACGGGCAGCTGGAGACCCTGCGCGAGCGGTTCGGGGGAGAGCGGGAGCTGGTCGTCGATATGGCGGAAGCGTATGACGACGTCTCGATCGAGGGCGCCCAGCTGGTCGCGCAGGAAGGTCTGCGCGCGACCTACCGGTTTCTGGGCAGCGCGATCACGGCTGCCGAGCTGATCGGGCGCCTATCGCGCGCCTACCAGATCCGCGACCTACAAGTGCGCGAGCCCCAGATTGAGGACACGGTGCGCCGGATCTACGAGGAGCGGCTGCTCGAGCAGTAGCCGGCGGCTCACTTGAAGGGAGAACGCGCTTGCGCCTCGTACAGCGCCTCTTGGGCGGTCGCCGTGCCGCCGGAGACCTTGTGCATCGCCTCGCCAAAGTACTGCATCGTCCCCAAGACTTCCCACCCCGAGGTGCCCATGAACAGGACGTACTCGATCGACGCACGTGCGGTCGTCGCTTCCTCGGCGCCGACCTGTTCCTCGTACGCCTTTGACTCGACCACCGATCGCCGCGCCGGGATCCCTACTGGCGGCACCTGGCGGGTCAGGTACGCGATCCACTCCCAGCACGCATCGGGAAACTCGGCATCGGCGCTGATCCCATAGCCGACGGCAAAGCCCATGCTTGCCGCGGTCTCGCCGCGCGGTAGGGGCACCATGCCCCAGTTCACGTCCCCCCACTCGCCGACCTGCGCGCTGCCCCCCTGCTCCGAGAGCGAAGCGAGCCACATGCCCAGTCGCCCCTCGCGGATCCCGGTCGGCACGTATCCGGTGAGCCCGTACGCCTTGCGCGCCTGCGCCGGCGTGGCGGCAGCCTGGTACTCGTACATCAGCTTGGCGTACCAGTCGACCGCCTCGATGGTCCGTGGGTCGTCGTAGGTCGTGCGCGTGGGCGCGCGCAGGTCATCGAACAGCCGCCCTCCGTGCTGGTAGACAAACGCGATTACATCCTCGTGCTGCTCGTCGGGCACGTAACCGAACACACCGTTGTCGGGATCGTACATCTTGGCTGCGGTCTGCACAAAGTCATCCCACGTCCAGTCCAGCTGCGGGTACGCGACGCCATACTGGTCGAACAGGTCGCGATTGTAGTACATCACGTCCAGGTCCACCAGGTAGGGGATCGCCCACACCTCCTCTTCGGTGGTGAACATCTCGAGCAAGCCGGGGTAAAAGTCCTGCCGGTCCAAGTCCTCGCCCTGCTCGACATACAACGTCAGGTCGAGCAGGTCGATCTGCGCCTGGTCGAGGAAGCGCATGACAAAGGGCGAAAGCTCGACCACGTCCAGCCCAGCCAGGCTGAACTGCTGTGGGCGAACGCACGTGATCGCGATGTGCCGGTGTTCTTTCTCAAAGGCCTCGATCAGGGGGGCATAGGCTGCCTCCGCCTCCTGGACGCACGGAAAGGCGACCGTCGCCGGTTCCGGCGTCGGCGCGATCTGGATGCACCCTCCCAGCGCCGCCAGCACACCCACCAGGAGCACACAGACCGTCACAGATCTCGATCGCATCGCCCCCTCCTCCACCACTGCTATGCCTCGCCCAACGATCAACGATTATAGCGATCTTGACACGGAAGGCCAATCCACGCGAT
>JAFGIE010000248.1 GCA_016929775.1 Anaerolineae bacterium | reverse complement strand
TGTGGCTGCCCGCCGCCCGTCGGGTAGAACGCCGTCGCATCCAGCACCAGGGCTGGGCGCCCACCCAACACGCGGACCTCGACCACCAAGGCGGAGAAGGCGCGCACATACGGGTCCTGGTAATAGAGTCGATCGGTCACTTGCCGCTCCACAAGGCGCTTATACGAACACCGGACCGATTAGCCCCCACACGCGGACCACGTCATAGAGCAGCCAGAGGCTGATCAGGACAAACACCCCCGCAGTCAGGAGCTTGAACGTCGCCGTATGTCGCTGCAGGAACATCGCCAGCTGGCGCGAGCTGGTGCCCATGTACGAGACGGCAAAGACGACGATCAGGGGCACGATGAATGCCAGGCAGTACACGATCAGCGAGAGCAAGGCGCGCCCCTGGTACTCTGGGTTGCTCAGCCCAAGGATGATCGGCGCGTAGACCTGACCGGTGCACGTCAACTCGACGAACGACACCACTATGCCCGTGACAAACGAGGCGGCAACCAGCCGCATACTCTGGGCTGGGCGAGCGCTCTTCTTGGACTTGGAGCGCTTGCCGCCCCGCACCGGGCGCTTGCCGTTCTCGGGGTCCGCCCCCACGCCGCTGCGGATCGCGGCATTGATCCAGCGGCGCAATCGGTCTGGCAGGCGCAGCCTCATATCCCTCACGCGCCCGCGCCGTGCCTTCTGGTAGTCGCCGTAACTGAGGATCGCGAGGACGATGCAGACAACCGCGGTCAAGCCGTTCAGGATCGGCTTCAGGATCGGCCCCACCAGATCGATAAAGCTCGCCAAGAGTTGACGCAGTAGGATCCCGAACCCGAGGTAAGACAAAAAGATCGCGAGCGTGAACGCTACGCCCACCAGGATGATCTCACGCCCCTTGCGCTCGATGAGCGTAAGGTACGAGACGAAAAACACGATCGTCGCAAAGGCGCAGGGGTTGATCCCGTCGATCAGGCCCGGCACGATCACCGCCCACCAAACCGCCGGAGGTGGTACCTCCACGTCGTCGGTGCACGCCTCCCATGCGGGCGGCGCACCGGTCTCCGCATACCTGTCCAAGAGGCCGATCAGGTCATCGAGGCGGATCGCATCGCCAACCAGATAGCCGTCCCCCACAAAGATCGCGGGCGCATCGTGGCGCTGGTCTTCGGGCACGCCCAACGCCTCCGCGAGGCAGAGATTGATCGAGATGTCGTCGATCACGTCGAACGTGTGCACCACCAGGTTTGGGTAGCGGTTCTTGACGGCATTAAGCAGGTTGCCGACCCGATCACAGTCGGAGCACCCCGCCTCGTCAAAGTACGCCAGGTGGATCTCGGAGCTAGAGGCGGAGGGGGTGGACGTGGGCGATGGCGTCGCCGTTTCCGCTGGGCTGGGCGTGTCCGACACTGTCGGTGTGCCTACCCTTGTCGGCGTATCCAACACCGTCGGCGTATCCGACACGGTCGGCGTGCCCGATGGCGCCGGCGTATCCGTAGGCGCAGTCGTGCCGGGGGGCTCTACCGTGGGCGTCGCGCCGCTCACAAACAACGCACTCCACCACTCCGGTTCGCCGACGCCGCCGATCTCCATGAACCAGTCGAGAATGGGCTCGAGCCCGGCGCCGATCTGACCACCCCCCAGCAGCAGGGCATAGCTCGACTTTTCATCCCCAATGAACACCACAGGCACCGCCCCGCGCGACGACTGGGGCAACCCCGCCATCTGCCCCAGCGCGATCAGGGCACGCAGGTTCGCCTCCACCGAGGTATCGAGCCCCTCTACGCGCACACGGTCCCCGTACTTGGCCTCGATCACCGGGAGGACGGTCTCCTCGACATTGCGGCAGTGGGGGCAACTCGGACTGAAAAAGAAAGCAAACCATGCCCTCGGCAGAGCCGCCCCAGCGGGGACGGGCACATCCGGGTACGGCGTGCCCCCTTGCGCCAAGTACTCCTCGACCAGCCCTGCCAGGCCCGATTGGATGCCGGACCCCACCAGATAGTCCTCGCCGATGAACAGGATCGGTAGGGCTTTTTCTGCTGCCGGCACGCCGTACAGCGCGCGGCACTCGTCCATCCATTCCGCGTGCGCCTCGTTCTCCGAGACCTCGATCGCCTTGACGCGAAGCTGCTGCCCGTATTTGCGGTACAGCACCGGGAGGACCGTGCCTCGTACGTCAGGACAGGTGGGGCAGGCATTCGAGTAGAACAGGTACGCTCTGACGATGGGGCTCTGCTCTTGAGCGCGGACCGGGAGTAGCACGAGCAGGCTGAAGGCGAGCGCACACACAGCTAGTGTTGTCAATCTACGCATCGAGACTTGTCATTCACCTTTCCAGTCGGTCGGTTTGCGCGCCCTCCCCCCCGGGCCCATAGGGGCACAAGGACATTATACTACACAAGCATAAGAATGAAAAGAGCGCGAGGTTGTGCGCTCCTGTGACCGCGCCCGTTCTTGTTGGCTGCGTTTCTATGGTATAATCTGTGACACTGAGATCAGCACCCAGACCACTGGAGGGCGAGTATGGAGACGAGAGGCCACATCCTGGTCATCGACGATGAACTGGGCATCCGGGTTGGCTGCGAGCGCGCCTTGCGCAGCGAGGGATACCAGGTGGACACCGCAGCAGACGGCGAAGAGGGGCTGCAGCGGATCGAAGAGAACGGCTATGACTTGATCCTCCTCGACGTGATGATGCCCGGCATCGGTGGGATCGAGATGTTGGAACGGATCTCCATTCTGGACCCGATGATCGTGTGTGTCGTGATCACCGGCTATGCGACCGTCGAGCTCGCGGTCCAGGCGATCAAGAAGGGCGCGTACGACTTTATCGCCAAGCCCTTCGACTCGGAGACGCTCCTTCTCACCGTCAACCAGGGTCTGGAAAAGCGTTCGCTCTCGCTGCAGGCGCAGCGCCTCGCCGAACTGGAAGCCGAGGCGCACGAGCTGGCGCGGCAGAAAGCGGCGCTTGAGCACCTCGACAGGGTCAAGTCTACCTTTACACTCACCGTCGCACACGAACTTCGCGCGCCAGTCGCCGCGATCCAGAGCTACTTGCGCCTGATTCTCGACGGCTATATTGCACCCGAGGACCAGCGCAAGTACCTGGAGCGTGCCGAGCGGCGCGCGGAGGCACAGCTCGAGCTGATCAACGATCTGCTCTACCTGGCGCGCCTGCAAGACCCCGATATCCAGCCCGAGCAGGAGCCGGTGGCCCTGGACGGTGTCCTGGGTGATGTGCTAGATGCGATGACCGCCAATGCAGCCCAGAAGCGGATCGAGATCACCTCGACGGTCGACCCCACCATCCCGGTCGTCAACATGAACGCCCGCCACGCCAAGCAGCTGTGGACCAACTTGATCAGCAACGCCATCAAGTACACGCCGGAGGGAGGCGCCGTACAGGTCTCTCTGCATGTACAGGGCAAGTCGCTGGTGGGCGCCGTCTCAGATACCGGCATGGGCATTCCGGCGGACGAAGTCGACCTGATCTTCGAAGAGTTCTATCGCTCCAAGGCTGCCAAGGCGCAGACCCAGATGGGCACCGGATTGGGCCTGGCGATCGTGCGCCGGATCCTGCAGACCTACGGCGGTTCGATCGAGGTCACCTCGAAGCCTGGAGAGGGCTCGACATTCCGCTTCCACCTGCCGATCGGCGCAGGATAAGCGCACTCCTATGGTGGGTCCGCATCGCGCTCGCCTGTTGGCGCTGTTTGCACTTGCGGTCTCCATGCGCGTGTTCTACATCCTCTCGACCCCACCCCATGCGCCGATCGCGAGTGTCGATGCGTGGGGCTATCATCGGCTGGCGCTCAACCTCGAGCAGCGGAACGGCTTCTCCCTGGACAGACATGCCCCCTATCTCCCCACCTCCGTCCGCACCCCCGTTTACCCGCTCTTCCTGCTCCTTGTCCGGCGCACCGCAGGACCGGCGCCCCGCAGTGCGGCGGTCGCGCAGGCCCTTCTCGAGGGCGGCACGACGCTGCTCACCGCGTGGCTGGGCACCCGTCTCGCCGGCGCGCGTGCTGGGCGGATCGCTGGTCTGCTCTATGCCCTCAACCCCGCGCAGGTGCGCTTCACAGCCGAGCTCGTTGCCGAGACCCTGCTCTCGGCGATCTTGCTGTCCGCACTATGCGCGCTGGTCATCTACTTGGATCACCGGCGCCGCGAGGGCTACGGATCTTGGCGCGCCTTCGGCTGGTTGTCCGCCTCGGCGCTGCTCCTCGGCACAGCGATCCTGTGCAAGCCGAACGTCCAGTTCCTGCCCCTGGCTTGGGCTGCCGTGATCGCCGTCCGGTCTGCCCGGCAGCGCCAATGGCGCCGTGCGCTTGTCGAGCCCACACTCCTCCTGGCAGCCGTCGCCTTGTTGCTCGCGCCTTGGTACGCACGCAACGCACGCGTCTTCGGTCGCCCCTTCCTGTCTACTGCTTTCCAGGGTAACGTGAGCCGCGTCAGCGCACCCGCGACGCTCGGGTGGGCACGCGGCACGTACGTCATCCCCTGGTCCGCTGCATGGGATGCGCTGTTTGCCGAGATCGTCACCGAGACCGCACAGCGCTACGGTTGGCACAAGGCGTGGGATGCCCTGACAGCGCGCGAGGTCTATGCGCACGACCGCCAGGTCTACGAGACCGCACAGGCTGCGCTCCTGGCGCATCCCGGCGCTTGGCTCGCCAGTCACCTGAGCGGCATGCTGCGCTACCTAGAGCCTCAGACCTACCGGGTCCTCTATGCGCGCGCCACCGGTCTCGAGTGGCCCCCAGATGTCCTCGATGACGCTGTGCTGCACCTAGCCCGCGCGATCGGGCGGGGCCAGTGGGAGCAAGCGAGCCAGATCATCGCCCAGGAACGCTGGCAGAGACTGAATGCGACACAGCGCGTGCTATGGTGGGGCATGCTCGTGGGACAGCTGATCGGAGCAGCCTTGACCTGCCGGGGGATGTGGGCGCTGCGACGGCGCGGCGCACACCTCGCCCTGCTCGCGCTGACGATAGGCTACCTGCTGATCCTGCCCGGTCCGATCGCTTACGAGCGTTTTCGTGTCCCTGTGACCAGTCTGCTCGTCGTGCTGATCGGCGCCTCTGTCTATCGGTCGCGTCTCGAACCGCGGCGCCCTGTGCCAGAGCACGCCGAGCCGCGTCGGCGCATCTCACGCGGCGACCTGGCTCACCACTAGGTGCCCTGTTCGCGCAGCGCACGGACGGCGCTGGCGATCGCGGCAATGTGCGCCGGCGTGTTCCCACAGCACCCGCCGATCACCTGCGCGCCCAGCGCAGCCAGGCGCGGCACCTCGCGTGCCATATCATCTGGGCCAAGGTCAAAGACGGTCTTTTCACCAACCAGGTGCGGTATGCCGGCGTTCGGCTTGGCGATCAGGACTGCATCGGGCATAGCCTTGCGCATCTCGACCAGAGCGTGGGCCACAGGCTCGATCCCCTCGCCGCAGTTGGCGCCGATCGCCACCAGGCCCATGGGCCACAGCGCCTCGACCGCCTGCGCCGGGCTCACGCCCATCATCGTCCGCCCCCCCCGTGCAAACGTCATCGAGCACAGCACGGGGAGCCCCGTTACAGACTGGATCCCGTCGATCGCGGCGCGCGTCTCGTCGAGGTCTGCCATGGTCTCGATCGACAGGGCATCCACGCCCCCTTCGACCAGGGCCAACGCCTGCTGGGCATAGATCTCGACGGCTTCCTCGTAACTCAGGAGGCCAAGCGGCGCCAGCAGCTCTCCCGTGGGGCCTATGTCCCCCGCGACGTAGGCGCGCCCCTCCGCTTCAGACCGTGCCAGGGCAACTCCGGCGCGGTTGAGCTCGACCACCCGATCGCCGAGCCCGCCGCTGCGCTCGAGCTTGAGCCGGTTTCCCCCAAACGTATTCGTCAGGATCACCTCGGAGCCCGCTTCCAGGTACGCGCGGTAGTGAGCGCGGATCGCATCCGGGCGCTCGACGTTCCACAACTCCGGAGCCAGGCCCACTGGCAGGCCCATCGCCTGCAGCATCGTGCCGGTGGCGCCGTCCGCAATCAACAGCTGTCCCGAACTAAGGTGTGTTCTCAGATCGCCCATCGCTTCCTCCTCTGTCGCCGATCGTCTGTCCAACCGGCGCGATGCCAGTGAGGCACTGATGGCTCATCGGGCCTCCGTGTCTCATCAGCGTGCGCCCCCGTGCCGCCGCCGGTAGACGGAGGTCAGGGGCAGTGCCTATTGCGCAGCAGTGTGGAACGCTTCTCCAGACACCAACTGGACCCCTCCTTCGCCCTGGACGTGCGCCTCTTGCACCAGCCCCTCCTGGCACACGTCTGCCAAAGTGCGCGCCCACTCGCTCGGCGTCCAATCCAGCACGTGAAACATGCGACGCACCATCGCGCGGTCGGCGGCGACGACGGCAGCGATGTAGCGCGAGACAAGCGCCGCTCGCGCCGCGCGACGCGGGATGTCGCGGGCCTGCCGCACTAGGTCGGGCAGGTGCCGCGGCACGATCTCGTACACGAAGGCATAGCGCCAAGCGCCCGCTTCTGCCACGCCGATCGGCAGGACCTTGAATCCGACCTGCAACTCGACCAATGCGCGCTCAAAGCGGGCCTTGGCGCCCTCGGCAGCTAGGTGCGCCTCACGGCGAAGGCGGACTGTGTCCAGCGCCCCGTGCTCGAGCAGTGCCTCGTAGATCTGGCGCGCCTCGGCGGTCATGGCGCCGGCACGGTACTCGTCCAAGTAGTCGTCCAGATCGCCATAGTTCTCGCTGCACGCGTAAAAGTAAGGAAAGAGCTCGAGCGAGATCAGCGTCGCCTTGCGGCGCAGCACCTTGCCATAGTACCACCACCGCTGCCCCAGCGCACCGTCCTTCCATCCCCAGCAGCGGCTCATGTCGGGATCGTCGTGCGCGTTGGGCACCTCGCGTTCCCGACCGGCGATCGCCCAGAAGAGATTGGGGGACTCGACGCCCTTGATCGGCCAAAAGTGACAAAAGCCGATCTCGTCGACGAAGGCCCGTGCCTCCTCGACCGTCCGCACGCGGCGCTCAGGCGTACAGCGGTAGCGGGCGGCGCGCTGCGCCGCGATCCACTCGCGCCTGATCGTCCCCATCCCCTCACTCCACCGGGATCCGCACATAGTCGCCGACAGGATGACCATCGACGCGCGCGTCCAAGCGCTGCATCGAGCGCAGGTTGTATAGGCCCACGGCGAGCCACGCCCCTTCCAGGGAAACGCCGGCGGGCAGGTTAAGCGGCGCGTCATCCCGCTGGTCTGTGCCGATCGGCCACGCCAACATCGGGTAGAGGTTGTTTAACGGCAGGTGGTCAAACTGGGCCACGATCCGCCCCTGCGCATCGATCAGATGGACGAAGGCGCTGTAGTTGCGCTCGGGGCGAGACAGCGTACGCCACCACAGAAACGCGTGTGCCTGCTGCCCTGGCACGAACCGGATCAGGCTGTACCCGCTTAGTGCAACTTGCTCGCCAAACACGGCGTCAAGCGCGACGCGCGGCAGCACCTCGAAGCGCGCGCATCCCTCAAAGTTCAGCACCTTGATCGGTCGCTGCCCCGTCTCGCGCTGCCAGTGCTCGCCCTGCAGGCGGCACTGGGCGCGCAGCGCCCCCTCGACGAGGCCTTGCGGGTCGACCGTGTCCCAGCTGTACATGACCAGACGGACCTGGGAATCGGGCGTGACAACCTCGTTCAGCATGCGCACGACCTCGCCCTCATCTTGTACGCTGTCTCCCTGCGCCGGGAATCGCACGACGGCTGCCTCTCCGCCATAGTACTGCATGATGGGTTGGTACGACCCCACTAGGATCACGGCGTCGCCCCTGCTCGCAGTGTCCTCTATGTACCGCGCTGCGCGCCGGAAATCCTGGCGCCAGTAGCTCGGGTCCTGGTAGTACGCCCGCACCTGGCCCAGTGGTCCCACCAGGACGGCAAGCAGTAACAACGCGGCAGCCCCCTGCCCCAGCCAGCTGCGCCTGCCCGGCAGCGCGTGCCAGCAGGCTGCCACCCCAAGCCCCACCGTCAACGCCAGGCCCGGCGCGGCGACCACCGCATAGCGATCGGTGTAGATCGGCCACACGTGACCGGCGGTCGCGATCGCCAAGGCAGGAACGAGCAGCGACGAGATGGCAAAGGCCCACCCCGCCCAGCCGCGGCGCCATCCCAGGATCAGCGCCACGATCAGCGCGAGGGCCACGCCGCCTAGCATGGAGCCCAGGAGCGGCACGTCGACTGGGCGCCGTGGCCCGAGGTTGAGGAACCGCCACATATCCGCGAGGATGGTCGAGCCTGGGAGCGGAATGCGCCACCACGTGCCCTGTCCGATCCGCACTTGCTGGACCGCAACCGGGAGCCAGGGGAGGTACAGCGCTGCGGTAGCCGCCTGCGCCGCGACCCACCAGCGCACAAAGCGCCACTGCCGGCGCGCGATCGCCCACGCGAGAGCCGCACCAGCGTGCAGCACGACGACCAACACGGCAAAGTAGTGCGTATACAGCGCCGCACACGTGGACGCGACATAGACCACCCACCACGCACGTCGCCGCGCATCACCGGCAACACGAATGAGCGCGTATGCCGAGAGCGCCACCAGCGCCATCAGCAGGCTGTACATCCGCGCTTCCTGAGCATAGTAGACCACCAGCGGCGCGCTGGCTGCGAATGCGGCTGAGGCGAGGCCCGCCACAGCCCCGAACAAGCGATGGCCCAAGGCGTAGCACAGGGCGACCAGGCATGTCGCGCCGGCTACGGACACATAGCGCACGGCCAAGTCGCCATATCCCGCCAGCTCGGCAAAGCCTTTCGCGATCAGGTAGTAGAGGGGCGGATGGTTGTCCGGGACGAGCACGCGCCACATCTGCAACCAGGGGTGATGGATCGCATAGCTGGTCCACCCCTCGTCAAAGGCAAAGGACTGCGCATCCAGCCGATGCAGCTGGAGACCATACGCGGCAAGCACGATCGCGACCGCAAGCACAGACCTTATCCATTTGCGCCGCGCTGTCGTCTGTGACACAGACTGTCCGATCTGCTCGTGTGCCAGGGCGCCCGCCGTCGATCACGAGCTGCCCATCGACGCCCCAGAACGCAAAAGTCCTGAACCAGACCTGGCCCAGGACTCTAGTGCCGAAGGTGGGATTTGAACCCACATGAGGGTAAACCTCACTACGCCCTGAACGTAGCGCGTCTGCCTGTTCCGCCACTTCGGCT
>JAFGIE010000247.1 GCA_016929775.1 Anaerolineae bacterium | reverse complement strand
GGCTCGGTGTCCCCCATGGCGCGCGGCGCGGTCTGTGCTACAATACGTGGGTCGGCCCCATCCGCCGCCTGCCCTGGACGTCCGCGCCGCCCCAGCGGCAGGGCAGAGGCGTCGCAAACGACAGCGAGGACAGGCAGCATGCCACACAGCCGCCCCTCCCCAGTTGGGCACGCCCGCCAGCCGAGCGGACCGGTCCGCTGGCTCGCATCGCACGTGCTGCGCTACCCGCTCTTGCCACTGGGCACAGCCCTGGCGGCGATCCTGTCCCACGTCCTCGGCGCCCGCGCGCCGATCTATCTCGGGCGGGCGATCGACCACGCGCTCGCCCCCGCGCCGAGCGCCCGGACACTGCTCGCCCTCTCGCTGGCGATGCTCGGGTTCCGGATGGGCGAGGTGGCGCTCGACGTCGTATACCGCATCGTCGGCGAGGTGCTCTCGCGACGCATCCAGCGCGACATGCGCGAGGAGGTCGTGGGCGCACTGCTCGACAAGAGCCTGTCCTTCCACGCCATGCACCGCGTGGGCGATCTGACCACGCGTGCCACAGACGACGCACGGACGGTGAACTATATGTTCAGTCCGGGCCTACGCGGCAGCCTGAACGTCCTGGTCCTGCTCGTCGTACGCATGGTCGCCATCGGCGCCCTTGACCCGGCACTGCTCACGGTGCCCGGATGTGCGCTGGCGGGAGCCGGGTACCTGATGTGGCGCTATGTGCGCCGGATCAGGCCCCTCGTCGACGCCCAACGCGCACAGTTGGGCGCTATGAACGCGGGCCTCTCGGAACGGCTTGCCGGGATCGAGGTGATCCAGTCCAGCGCGCAGGAGGGACAGGAACGCGCCCGCTTTGCCGGGGACGCCGCCAGCGCGCGCGATCTGGCACAGGCGCTCGGCGAGATCGAGGCGACCTATCTCCCCGACCTCGTCCGGGTCGCCGCGCAGGCCCTCGGCTTCCTGCACGCGCTCTGCCTGTCGAGCCAGGGCGCATTCAGCGTCGGGACTGTCGTCGCCTACGTGGGCCTCCTCTCTCGCCTCCACCTCCCGGCTGCCGTATTGTCGTCGCTGATCGCCAATGGCCTCGCCAGCGCCGAGCGGATGCTCGCCGTCCTGCGCGCTGCCGGAGAGCCGCGCGAGACCCCGTCTGGGGTGCGCCAGCCCGCGCAGGGCAGCGTGGTGTTCGAGGACGTGCGGTTTGCCTACCGCGGACAGGACGTGCTCAAGGGAATCACGTTTGCCGCCGCGCCAGGGGAGACGATCGCGATCGTCGGGCAGACGGGCGCGGGCAAGACGACCTTGACCCGCCTGATCGACCGCACCTACGACGTCACCGCCGGGCGGGTCCTGATCGACGGGATCGACGTGCGCGAGTGGCAACTCGGCGCGCTGCGCTCCCAGATCGCGACGATCGCGCAGGACATCACGCTCTTTGCGCGCTCGGTGGGCGAGAACATCGCCTTTGGCCTGGGCGGCGAGGTCTCCCAGGGCGAGATCGAACGCTGCGCGCGTGATGCAGAGGCGCATGCCTTCATCTCGCGCCTGCCGCATGGCTATGACACCGTCGTCGGCGAGCGCGGGGTCACCCTGTCCGGCGGAGAACGGCAACGCGTCGCGATCGCGCGCGCCTTCCTCACCGACCCGCGCATCCTGATCCTCGACGACGCGACCAGCGCCGTCGACAGCGCCACCGAAGACCGGATCCAGTCGGCGATGGAGCGCGTGCGCCGCGGGCGGACCACGTTCCTGATCACCCATCGCCTGTCGCAGATCCGGCGCGCAGACCGGATCCTGGTCCTGCGCCGTGGCGAGCTGATCGACCAGGGCACGCACGAGGCGCTGCTCGAGCGCTGCGCGCCCTATCGACGCATCTTTCGCCGCGCTGGGCCCCAGCCCGTCAAGCGCGCGGATGCGTCGACGGGCGTGTGAAGGAAGACGCCACATGGGCACGATCTATGGTGGGCTGGGCGACGACCGAACGGACCGCGTCTACCGCATCCGCGACCTGATCCGCAGGATCGGCGGCGCCTTTCGCGCGCAGCGCCGCGAGATGGCGCTTGCCGCGGGGATGATGGTGCTGTACGCCGCGCTGAGCGCAGCGGCGCCGCTCCTGGTCACGCGCAGCATCGACCTGGTTGCCACGGCGACCACCAGGACAGCGCGCACCAGCCTGTGGCTCGCGCTCGCCATTTTCGCCGCCGGCGCGCTCGGTTGGGGCGTGAGCGCCCTACAGGGGATCGCGGCGACACGGGCCACGACGCGCGTCGTCTACCAGCTGCGACTCGACACCTATAGCGCCCTGCTCGGACACGACCTCTCTTTCTATGACCGGAGCGCCGTCGGCGCGCTCGTCAGCCGGGTCACGTCCGACACGTACGACTTTGCGCGGATGACGTCGCTGGTCATGAACCTGACGAGCCAGCTCGTGTTGATGGCCCTGCTCCTGATCGCCCTCTCGATCATCCGCTGGCAGTTGGCCCTGCTCGTCGTCGCGCTCGCCCCGGTGGTGGTCGGCGTCTCGCTCGCCCTGCGCGCGCTCGCTCGTCCCGCCGCAGTGCAGGAGAAGCGCATGCGTGCAGCGCTCCGGGCGAGCGTCAGCGAGTCCCTGAGCGGGATCGCCACGATCCAGAGCTACCACCAGGAGCGCGCCGTGTTCGCCCGCTTCCGCGAGATCAACCAGCTCGCGTACCGCGCCGATCTGGTGCGCGGACTGGTTATGGAGAACCTGTTCCCCTCGCTCGCCGCCCTCGAGGCCCTCGTGGTCGCCGTGATGGTCTATGCCGGGGGACTGAGCGCGATCCGGGGCGCCATCTCGGCGGGCACCTGGTACCTGTTCGTCCAGGCCCTGCAGATGTACGTCCTGCCCCTCGTGGGCGTCGCCTCGTTCTGGAGCCAGTTCCAGGACGGGCTCTCCGCCGCCGAGCGCGTCTTTGCCCTGATCGACGCCGAACCGCGCGTCATCCAG
>JAFGIE010000246.1 GCA_016929775.1 Anaerolineae bacterium | reverse complement strand
CCGGACCGACCTGCGGCGAACACTCTCACTGGTCAACAGCGCCCTCGGCGGCGACGCGGTGATCGCCGACCGCGAGACGGTGCAGCTCAGCCCCGACCTGGCGCTCACGTCGGACGTGGATGCCTTCCATCGCGCCCTGGCAACCTGCGAGGCCCACGGGCATCCGGCCACTGAGCCGTGCGCTGAGTGCATCCCATTGCTGGAAGAGGCCGCGGCCCTCTACCAGGACGACTTCATGCGAGGCTTCACCCTTGAGGACAGCGCCGCCTTCGACGAGTGGCAGTTCTTCCAGACCCAGGCACTGCGGGATGCCGCCGCTGGCGCACTCACGCGGCTCGTGCAATGGTACGCCAAGGTGAGTCAGAGCGACTGCGACCAGGCCATTGGCTATGCCCGGCGCTGGCTGGCGCTCGATCCGCTCCAGGAGGCCGCCCACCGCACTCTGATGGTGCTCTATGCCCGGACCGGGCAACGCAGTGCGGCGCTGCGCCAGTACAACGAGTGCGTCCGCCTGTTCGAGGACGAGCTCGGCGCAACGCCCGCGCCCGAAACCGCCGCCCTGTACGTCCGCATTCGCGAGGGCGAGCTGGTGGAGACGTTCCCGGCGATCGGTAAGCTGGCGCCGGCGCCCCGACCCGGCACCTGTCCGTTCAAAGGCCTGGAGGCCTTTGACGTTGAGGATGCGGACCTGTTCTTCGGGCGGGAAGCCCTCACCGATCGCCTTGTGCGCCATGTGACGAGAAGCGAGCCCTTACTGGCGGTTGTGGGCGCCTCCGGCAGCGGCAAGTCCTCGTTGGTGCGCGCCGGGCTGGTCGCCCAGCTCCGGCGCGACGATACCAGCCGAGGCTGGGACGTCCGCGTGTTGACACCGACCGCCGATCCCCTCGGGGCGCTGGCCCGCGCCGTCCTCGGGAATGACGCGCCCGCCGGCACAGTGGCTGACTGCGTTGCCGCGATGCTCGCTGACGGCCATACCCTCGATCGGCTCTGCCGTGGAGGGATACCAGCGCCGGACGGCCCCGATGAAAGCGACCCGGATGCCGCCCACTGTGGCATGCAACGATTGTTGGTCGTCGACCAGTTCGAGGAGCTCTTCACCCTCTGCCGCGAGCCGGCGCGGCGCAGGGCCTTTGTGGACAACGTGCTTGCCGCGGCAGACACTGCGGGCACGCACGTGGTGATCGCACTGCGAGCCGATTTCTACCATCGCTGCGGCGAGTACGAAGGGCTGCGCGAGGCGCTCGAGGCCCACCAGGTCTATGTCGGCGCGATGACCACGGATGAGCTCCGCCGCGCCATCGAGGCACCGGCGGAGACAGGGGGCTGGGCTTTCGAGCCAGGGTTGGTGGACCTGCTGCTCCACGACATCGGGGTCGGCGACCGTCGCTCGCCGGAGCCAGGCGCGCTGCCCCTACTTTCCCACGCGCTGCTCGAGACCTGGAAGCATCGCCAGGGCGCGATGCTGACGCTGAAGGGCTACGCCGACGCAGGCGGGGTCCGGGGCGCGATCGCGCAGTCTGCGGAGTCGGTCTACCGGGCACTCAGCCGCGGCGAACAGGCGGTTGCCCGGGGCCTTTTCTTGCGGCTGACCGGGCTTGGCGGGACAGATGACGAGGCCGGCGCCGTTCCCTACACACGCCGTCGCGCAGCAGTGACAGAGGTCCTGCAGGGTCGGGAGGACCGCCCTGTGGTGTGGACGGTCCTGGACACCCTCTCCCGGGCACGGCTAGTCACGATCGAGCAGGATGCGGTTCAGGTAGCCCACGAAGCCCTCATCCGTGAGTGGCCCACGCTGCGGGGATGGCTCGACGAAGATCGTGAGGGGTTGCGCATTCATCGGCACCTGACCGAGACCGCCCTGGCCTGGAAGGGCCAGGACCGTGATGCCGGCGAGCTCTATCGGGGCGCCCGGCTGGCACAGGCGCGCGAGTGGTCCGTGGGAAATCCCGATCTGCTCAACGAACTGGAGCGCGAGTTCCTGGAGGCGTCCGAGGCCGAGGCGGCGCGCGCCGAGCGTGAGCGCGAGGCCCAGCGGCAGCGCGAACTCGAAGCCGCACAACAGGTGGCAGAGGCCGAGAAACGCCGCTCGGAGGAGCGCGGGCGGCTGCTCCGCTGGATCGGCGTAGCGGCGGCGCTGCTGCTCGTCGCCGCCGTCGCCGCGGCGGTGCTCGGCGCGCAGTACCGGACCACATCCCGGGAGAATGCAGCCCTGGCCTACGTGAACGCGACCACTGCCGCCCAGAACGCTTCGATCGCGGCTACCGCGCAGGCTGCCGAGGCCGAGGCCGTCGCGGCCCGCAAGCAGGAGGAGCGCCAGCGCGCCGCTGCTGAGGCCGCGGAAGACGAGGCCGCCACCCAGCGGGACGCCGCACAACTGCAGGCCCGCATCAACCTCGCCACCAGCCTGGCCAGCGAGGCCATCCTCCAGGGCGAGAAGACCTCGGAGCTCTCGCTGCTCCTGGCCCTGGAGGCCAACCGACTGCGCGACGTGCCCCAGACCCGCAACGCGCTGCTCTCAGCACTGGAACAGAGCCCCGGGCGTGTGCGTTATCTGG
>JAFGIE010000245.1 GCA_016929775.1 Anaerolineae bacterium | reverse complement strand
GATCGTATCCAGGCCACATCGCGCATGGCAATGGATCAACCCGCCCTCTCCCGTCTGCTGAGTCGTGCCTGCCGCCACCTCCAGTGTACCCGCGGCATGCTACCACCAAACTACCGCAGCGACAAACGCGCAGCGCGCGCACGAGCAGCGACTTGGCGTTCGTCGTAGCGGATTCATCCGCTTCTTGGGCGCTTGACCAGGGCTAGGGCGCCTGTGACCGGGGTGCGCGCGCACGAGCACCGACTTGGCGTTCGTAGTAGCGGATTCATCCGCTTCTTGGGCGCTTGACCAGGGCTAGGGCGCCTGCGACCGGGGTGCGCGCGCTACCTGTTGAGTCCGCGCGGCTAGGATCGGCGCTCCTGGGCGCGCCAGTCGCTCGTTTGTCGGCTTTGGTAGTTGTGCTATAATAGCCAGGTTACGATACGCGAGCCGAGAGGGAGACAGATGTCCGACAACCGACACATGGTCACAGTTGCTTGCCCTGCCTGCCAGACGCGGTACAACGCACGCGTGCAGGCTCTGATCGACGTAGGCAGCGAGCCCAGGCTGAAAGACCTGTTGCTCCAAGGGCGCCTCAACATCGGGGTGTGCCCCAGCTGTGGGACCGCAGGGATGCTCAGCGTCCCGCTCACCTACCACGATCCAGACAAGGAGCTCCTGCTCTGTCTCGTGCCGCAGGAGCTGCACATCAACGAGACACAGCGCCAGCGCACGATCGGTGAGATGAGCAACGCGATCATCAACTCCCTGCCCCCGGAGCAGCGCAAAGGGTACCTGCTCCGCCCGCGCGTGTTCCTCACCCTACAGAGCCTCGTCGAGGCAGTCCTCGAAGCCGACGGCATCACCAAGGAGATGCTCGAGGCGCAGCAGGACAAGCTCGACTTGATTGCGCGCATGCTCCAGACCCTCGAGGACCCGATGCAGCTCTCCGCTCTGATCGGCGAGCACAAGGACCGGATCGACCACGAGCTCTTTGCCCTGCTGGGGCTCCAGATCAACGCCGCCGACAGCACACAGCAGCCTGACCTGGCGGACAGACTCGGGCGCCTGCGGCAGCAATTGATGGACCGCACCGAGGTTGGGGCCGAACTGGCGCGCGAGGAGGCGGCGCTGAGCAACGCGCTGGTCGGCATGGAGGATGGCGAATTCAGCCGCCAGGATCTGCTGGCGCGCATCATCGAAACAGAGCCGCGGTACCAGGACCAGGTGCTCAACGTGCTGATCGCCCTCGCGCGTCCCCTGATCGACTACCAGTTCTTCCAGCTGTTCACCGCCCGGATCGACAGCGCCGCGGATGAAGCGGAAAAGACACGGCTGAAAGGCCTGCGCCAAAGGATACTCGAGGTCACGCAAGAGATGGACGCAGAGGCCCTGCAGCAGACCCAGGAACGCGTGGCGTTGCTGCAGGAGATCGTGTCGAGCGAGACCCCGGCGGACAGGGTGCGGGCCCACATCGACCAGATCGACGACACCTTTATGGCCGTTCTCGCGGCAGCGATCGCTCAGAACCAAGAGGACAGCCCCGAGTTCGCCGAGCGACTGCTGCGAGTGCGCAACACGATCCTGGAAGTGCTCCGGGAGAGCGCTCCGCCCGAACTGCGCTTCGTCAGCCAGCTGCTGGAAGCCGACTACCCAGATGGCACGCGCCAGCTTCTGACAGACAACCGGACCATGGTCACCCCCCAACTCCTCGGCGTTATGGAGGCCCTGGCGTCCGAGCTCTCGGACCGTGGCAACGACGAGGTAGGCGAAAAGCTGAGCGGGATCTTGGCCCAGGCCAAGCTGATGGCGTAGCGCGCGTCCTGCGCGCTTACCGTCGTCCGCCGGATGGATCGAGACGGAAGCCGTGTCCGCGCACCGTGACGACATAGTCGCCCGTGGGATCCGCTTCGGCCAGTCGGTCGCGCAGGCGTCGGACGAGGGCGTCGATCGCCTGCTCTGTGACCCCATCGCGCTCGGCTTCACTCCACACCCAAGCGACGATCTCGTCCCGGCTGCAGACGCGACCCACTTGCTGGCTCAGTAGCTCGAGCAGCCGGTACTGCGCTGGTGACAGCGGCGGAGAGACCTCGACGGCGCTGACCCATACCCGCTTCGACTCGCGGTCCAAGTGCAGTCCTTGCAGGGGCTCCACCTCGTCGAGCGGCAGTGTGGCGTCGGAACCGATGAACCGGATCCGTTCGCACAGCGCGATCTGGATCGTGTCGTTGTCATAGAGCTGCACCGGTTCCAACACCGGTCGCCCATTGAGATAAGTTCCGTTCTTGCTCCCGAGGTCGCGGAGGTAGTATCGCCCGCTCTGGAGATAGATCTCGGCATGCTGCCGCGACACCTGCCGCTCCGGCAGCACGATGTCGCACTCGGCTGTACGACCGCCCCGACCCAAGATGACCGAGCCCTTGTCGATGGCGATCTGTTCGCCCGCCAGGGAACCCTCCTCGAAGTAGAGGAAGGCCTGTTGCGATTCGCTTGGCATTGCCGCCTCCAGTGCTTGACAACAGACAACTTATCGAGTACTCTTAGATAGTCGCCGGATGCCCTGACCGTCCGGCTCGTACACCTAGGTAGGAGAAGAGCCTCTGTGCCCGCACTGCTGCCCGCCGGCACCGTTCTTCGGTCGCGCTACAAGGTCATCGAGTTCATCAGCCAAGGTGGCATGGGCGCCATCTATCGGGCCGAGGACCTGCGTCTCGAAGGACGCATGTGTGCCGTCAAAGAAATGTGGACGGACATAGACAGCACATCGCAGGACGCCGAGCAGGTGCAGATCCAGTTCCACCGCGAGGCGAGCGTCCTCGCCCGCCTCGATCACCCCAACTTGCCCAAGGTGTCCGACTATTTCGCCGAGGACCAGCGCGACTACCTGGTCATGGACTTTGTCGCCGGCAGCGATCTCAAGCAGCTGATGGACGCCGCGCGCCAAAATGGGCGCTTTCTGCCAGAGGCGCAGGTGCTAGACTGGGCGCGCCAGATCCTGGACGCGATCGAGTACCTGCACACGCAGCATCCGCCCGTCCTGCATCGCGACATCAAGCCGGCGAACATCAAGCTTTCCCCGTCCGGCACGATCAAGCTGGTCGACTTTGGGCTCGTCAAGCTCATGGTGCCCGATGAGGACCGCACCGTGACCGTGCTGCAGGGGCGTGGGACGGCGCAGTATACGCCGCTCGAGCAGTACGGCGGCGACACGGGACACACCAACGTCCGCTCCGACATCTACTCGCTCGGCGCGACCCTCTATCACCTGCTCACCAACCACCCACCGGCGGACGCCAAGTCGCGGTACCTCCAGCCCGACGTCCTCCAGGCGCCCAGCGCATACAACCCGGACATCTCGCCGCGGGTCGAGCAAGCCATCCTGCACGCGATCGCCATGCATCCCAGCGAACGTCCCGCCGACGTGGGCGCCTTCCGCGAGGAACTCCTCTCGTCGCAGCCCCTGGAGCCGCTCGTCGACAAGGTCCTGCATCGCACTGCCCGCCGCTGGGGACATGCCCTCCGAGCCAACGTCCTGCTGCTCGTCCTCGTCCTGGTACTGCTCGTTGCTGCCCTGGTCGCGACGCTGCTCTCGCCCTACCTGCCTCCCGCCTTGATCACGCAGGCGCTCTTCTAGCCGCCATCCCCGCTACACGAAAGTCAGGTCACTCGCTGCTCTCGTCCGCTCGCCGCCAGCGCAGCGCTACGACGATTGTGTGTATCAGCACCCCGCCCAGCATCGCCACGGCGCACCCCATCGTGGTGGCGACCAACGCCCCCCACTGCTCCGAGATGGCGCTCGCGCGTAGCACCCCCGGCACGCCGAGCGCGTACAGATCGTACCCCACCAGTCCTCCGATCACGCCCAGCAACGCCCAACGCAGCGCGCCCGTCAGGGAGCGGTAGCGCGAGATCGTGAACCAGAACGTGGCGAGCGCAACTAGTGTGATCTCGAACAGCGAGACCGAGAGCACCTGCCCTGTGACCCGCCGCACGAGCACAGGCGTTGGCGTCACCGTGGGCGTGGCAGTGGGCGTCGCCGTCGAGGTCGGGGTCGCGGTCGGCGTGGCGGTGGGCGTCGCCGTCGAGGTCGGGGTCGCCGTCGGCGTCGAGGTCGGCGTCGCCGTCTCCGTCGGCACGACCGTCCGGAACTCGACGGACTCGTCCTCGGGGATGGTCACCTCCAGGCGCGCCTGCGAACCGGCGACCGAGATCTCGAGCCGCCCCGCCCGATCGAGCGCGTACTCGGTCGAGGCGACCCCATCCTGTGTGAAGGCAAGCTGGCGGGTCTCGAGTTTCTCCTCCGGGTAGAAGAAGCGGATCTCGATCTGCGTCCCGTCTGGCACGGGATGCCCGTTGCGGTCGACGATCACGCTCGTCGACAGCTGCAGCTTGTCCCCCTTGATCACCTCCAGGGGCTGAGGGGTCCCCTCCCCGACCGGCGTCGAGAGCGTTACCTCGCGCACCTCGATCACCTGCGCCGGGTCGGGCTCCATCTGCACCAGCAGATTATAGTTGATCCCCTCGACCGTCACCGGCGAGTCGCCCAAGGGCGGGAACTCTTGGAACAGGGCGCGCGTCGACGTATCCAGGAATGTCGGGAGCTTGCTGTACAGGCAGTAGTAGGCGGCCAATTTGCTCACTTCGGTCGTGTCCAAGTAGTAGGGCGCGCTAAACGCCAGCACCACAACCCGCTTGCCCTGCAGGACGTCGTCCCTCAGCGCAAGCAGCTGCTTGACCGCATCCGACTGCGGATAAACCGCCGGATCGACGTCCAGCATGGCGAACAGGACCCAGTCCGCCTCGGCTAGGCGCTGCGAGAGGAGTGCGGCTACCTGGGGATAGCTCTCCGCCTCGAGCAGAAACCGCTCGAGCTCGGTAAAGGTGTGCGTGTGGATCAGCTC